>JBDLIY010000097.1:0-10730 GCA_039714635.1 Planctomycetota bacterium | reverse complement strand
AGGATGCCCAGCGCGACGACGAAATCCACCGTGCCGTCCAGCAGCAACGACAGGTCGTCCATCCGCGCCATCCGGACCCGCAGCTCGGCCTCCTCCGATGAGACGACCGCCGCCAGGCGCCGGCGCGTCTCCGTCACCATCGCCACGGAAGAGTCGATCGCGATGACGTCGAAGCCCAGGCCCGCCAGGTAGACCGTGTTCCGGCCGCCCGCGCAGCCGAGGTCCAGGATCCGCGCCTTCCGCGGCTCCGGGTACTCACCGACGAGCTCCCGCAGACGGTGGTCGGGGTCGCGGCCGGCGAAGCGATCGACCGTCTCGGGGCGTTCCCAGAATGGAAGGTCGTCAGGGGCGGTGGTCATGGCGAATGCGGTAAAAAGGGTTCCGCCTCCGTACTACCGGATTCAGTTGATCTCGTGCAGCCAGCGGTGGTAGCGCTCGATGAAGTAGTCCAGGGGCCAGTCGAAGACGCTCTCGATCGTCTCCTCGATGGGCTGGTCGACGCCGTGCTTCGAGAAGAACTCCGTCGCCCGCGTCGGGTGGCCCTCGACCAGGTACGCGACCAGCGCGTAACCGTAGACCAGGTCCTCCGGGTCCAGCTCGTTCACCTTGCGCTTCGTCATCGGCTGGATCTCCGGCTCCGCGTTCGCCTCCACGAGGTCGAAGGCCAGCTGGACCCAGTCCGCGCCCGGCTTCTTCATCCGGGTCTCGATGTCGAAGGGCGTGCGCCGCTTCGTCGTGGTCTTCATCTCCGGGGTCACGAAGATCGTCCGGTGGCCGCCGGTCAGGTGATAGTCCATGTAGAGCCCGAGGCCCTCCCAGACCCAGCCGCGGTTCGTGTTCACCGAGAAGTTGCGGAGGATCATGATCCCCAGGGCCATCCGGACCGAGCCGTCCAACCGCACCGTCGCGCTGTCCGACCAGTGGAAGAAGACGCGCTTGCCCGGGATCCAGCCCGCGCGGAGACCGAGGTAGAAGTTGCGCTTGCTCTCCGGGATCAGGGGGTGGTTCGTCAGGACCGTCTTCGCCTCGTCCTTGCCGGAGAGAAGGTAGAAGCCGCAGCCGTGGGGGGCCGCCGTCTTCAGGCCGAACGTGTAGTCGAAGAAGGGGTGCGACGCGTCCATCACCGTCAGGGTGCCGAGCACCTCGTCCTCGTCCGTCGATCCCGAGGCGCGCCACCAGACGCCCTTCCAGGCGCCCACCATGTCCACGCCGAGGTTCTTCTCGATGTCATCGAGATCCACCGGCTTCGGCTCGGCCACGGCCTCGATCGCCTCCTGCGCCGCCGTCGCCAGCTCATCGCGCCGCGCGATCGCCGCGACCGTCTCCTTCAGGAGCCACTTGCCGTCCCGCTTCGCCTCGCCGCGCACGTCCCGCGCGGTCGCGTCGTCCGGGAAGCCCTTGAGGATCTCGACGGTGAGCGTCTCGCGCTCCTTCACGCCCGCGCCCTCGGACGCTTTCAGGGCCGCGATCAGGGCGGCGTGGAGCTTCTCGCCGAGGGGCGAAAAGCGCGCCTCGAACTCGGGGATGAGGTCCTCCTCGTGGTCGCGGGGCGGGCGGCCGCCGCGGCGCTCCCAGGTGCCGTCGCGCTTCTTGTGGAACCGGAGCGTCTGGCGGGCGACCCGGTGCTCGGGACGGTAGAGGATCAGGTCCTCGTAGACCCGGTTCCGGCAGGCGAAGATGTCGTTCTTGTCCGCCCAGGCCGCCAGCTCTTCCATCGCCGCGACGTACTCCTCGATGGCTTTGTGCTGCTGCGCGAGGAGGGCCTCGATGTCGATCTTCGGTTCCTCGTCCTCCGCCTTCGGCGGCTCCTGCGCCGCGAGGGGGGAGACGAGAGAGAGAAGCAGGAGGAGGGCGGTGATGAAGCGGGGGCTGATCATGACCGGTTCAGGGTTCCCCACCGGCCGCGGCCCGTCAAACTTTCCACCCTCGGATTCGGGGGATCTTCGGCGCCCCCGGTAAGATGGGCGGCATGAAGGATCTCGACGGCTGGAGGCGCGGGTGTGAGGACGAATGCCTGAGGGGCCAGGCCCTCGACGGCATGTGCATCGGCATGATCATGACGAACGCCGCCGGCCGCGTCACCTGGGTCAACCGCTCGGCCCAGCGGATCCTCGAGATGGGGGAGGACGACGTGCGGGGAGAGCTTCTCTCCCACGTGCTCAAGGACCCGCAGATGTCGGAGTTCTGGCACCGGGCGCGGAACGCGCCCACGACGTTGATGGGGGAGGTCACCCTCACCTGGCCGCACTCGATCGAGCTGAAGGTCAACGCCTCGAACTGCGTGAACACGGACGGGGAGTGCATCGGCCGGGGCCTGCTCTTCTGCGACGTGACCGAGGAGCGCAGCGTCCAGGTGAAGCTGACCGAGGCCGCGACACGTCGCCTGCTCGACCTCACCCGCCGCGAAAGCGGCTCGGGAAGCCCCGTGGAAGGCCTCACCGCCACCGAGCTGAAGGTCCTCTCCCTCGTGGGGACGGGCCTCGGCAACCAGGACATCGCGGGAGAGTTGGGCGTCGCCCCCTCGACGATCCGCACCCACCTGAAGAGCATCTACCGCAAGACGGAGCTCTCCTCCCGCGCCGAAGCGATCAGTTTCGCCCTCCAGAACGGCCTCTCCTGATCTCCCCTTTCGGGGGGAGGAAGATCCCCCCGCGGGGCGATTTGTTCCCGAGGCGCGCTGACGGAAGATAGTGGCGGGAACAGAGGTTGTGTTCCCGGGTCGTGCCGCACACGGCTTCCTGCATGAGCGTTCGAGCTCGATTTCCGGAGGTACCCCCCATGTTGACCGAGAGGTCCGTCCATCGGTCGCTCCCCGGTTTCCTGCTGCTGGCCCTGCTCTTCGCGGGACTGGCCGGTTGCGGAGTGGTCGACGACGACAACGACAGACTGGTTTCGATCGCCGGCGACGGCGGCAGCGGCGTCAAAGCGGCGAAGCTGACCGACGTCCACTTCTTCGAGTTCGACGAGGGGACGAGCGAGTACGTCGTCCTCGGGAACCGCGTCGCGGAAGACGACGTGAAGCGCGACCTGTACGGCTCCCTCTGCTCGAAGTGCCACGCCGGCAAGGCCGACGAGTTCAAGGACTCCATCCACTACAAGCTGGCCGGCGAGACGCCCCGCGTCATGTTCCCCGGCGGCGGCGCTCACGGCATGATCGACCGGGCGTGTGGCCTCCCGGCCACGACCGGCCTGACGAACTCGATCAGCGACGTGAACCTCGGGGAGTGCGCCCGCTGTCACGCCAGCCGCTACCTCCCGGTCATGGAGGGGATGTTCGCCCAGATGTTCGGCGGCATGGGTGTCGCCGATCCCGAGGGCCAGGCCGAGCAACTGGTCAACGCCGGCCTCGACTGCCTGATCTGCCACGCGCACGAGTACAAGTCCCACCCGACGGAGGGCGTGATCGACGAGATGGCCGGCACGGCGACCGCCGAGGCCCCGTCGCCCACGATCACCGGCGTCGCGCGCGACTCGCACGACAACGGTGACTTCAACCACGACGGGCAGCCCGACCTCGTCATCGACGTGGACGGGGACGGCGAGATGGACGCGCCGCTCATGTACGACAGCAACGGCGACGGCCAGCCGGACGCGCGCTGGAAGACGGTCGCCCAGGACCGCGGCCTCGACGCCGTCCGGTCGATCGGCAAGACGAACGAGCACACCTGCCTGCGCTGCCACGAGCACGCCCGGACGGGCTACAAGCGCGGCACGCTCTACGTCGAGGGCCACGACGTGCACGCGGGCTCGAAGGCCGGCGTCTTCGCGAACGCGGAGAACAGCTGCACGGTGTGCCACACCGCCGAGCACCACAAGTTCGTCCGCGGCCACCTGGTCGGCGGCGACCTGGCGGCGGCCGACTACACCCCGCCCCCTCCGGGCGTCGCTCCGGACCCGGACGACCCGACGGACCTGACCTGCGCGAAGTGCCACGACGCGAAGGACCTCTCGGCGACGGTCCACACGGAGAAGCACCTCGCGAAGATCGCCTGTGAGACCTGCCACATCCCCTGGGCGTCCGGCATCACCTACTCGCTGTTCGGCCACGGCGGCCACGTCGCCTTCGGCCGGAACGCGGACGGCCGCGACACGAAGGTCATCGCGGCGGACATGTACCTGACGCACGACCGCGCCGATCTGGACGCGGACTGGGAGGCCTACAAGGCCCGTCCGATGCTGGTGTGGTTCGACGGCGGGACCTCGTTCCTCGCGCAGTCCCTCGCGGTCCGAGGCATGCCGAACGCGAAGATCACGCCCTTCAAGCCGATGGCGAACGGGATGGTCTTCGACCGCCGCTACTTCAACGGCGAGACCGTGAACAACGCGGCCGGCGCGCCCTACAACGCCTACTCGATGTACCGCTTCTACGCGAACGGCATGAACGCCGAGGTCTTCTCGGCGCTCGGGATGCTCTCGATGACCCCGGACGCCGTCCGCAAGGTGACGCTCGCCGACTTCGGCAGCACCGACCCGGACGTCCAGACCATGGCGCTGATGCAGGTGTTCCCGAACCTCGTCTACTTCGACAAGGGCTCCTTCGGCTTCGAGCACTTCCTCGTCGCGTCCCACACGGGCCACGACACGGACTCAAACGGCATCATCGACGCCGGCGCGAACTTCAACTTCGACATGTTCGGCGCGGCGAACGACGGCCTGCGGAAGTTCATGGGCTTCAACGGTCCGATGGGTTTCCCGGCCGACTACGAGTGGTACCCGGCCTTCACCGGGGCGGACGACCTCATCAGCATGAAGCTCCCGGACGGCAGCCTGATCAAGATGTTCATGCAGATGAAGGCGCAGCAGTTGCCCGCGGAGCAGCAGGCGCCGTTCCTCGCCGCGGTGGCGAACTACCCGGCGTACTCGAACGTGACCCTGGGCGGCCACGGCGTCCGGCCGAAGAGCGAGGCCATCGGCGCGAAGAGCTGCCTCGAGTGTCACGGCAACAACGGCGCGCTCGCCACGCCGACCCCCGTCGGCCGCAAGCAGGTCGTCGACATGGGCCCGATGGGCAAGCTGGAGATGCCGGTCTACCGGTGGGTCTACTACAACCTCCACAAGCTCACCGACCTCGGCCTGGCGTCCTCGAGCGAAGGCGTCGTCTCCAGCACGGACGACGTCGACATCTTCGGCGACACGGCGTACGTCCGGCTCTCCGACACGAGCTTCGTCATCAACTGGTTCGCTCCGAATGCCCCCGGCGGGTTCCGCCCGGCGCACGACGAGAGCGCGCTCGAGGGCACGAGCCTGACGGCGGACGACCTGACGACGAAGGGTGGAGAGTGGATGCCGGTCCTCGAGCCGGTCACCGACATGAAGCCCAACTACGAGGTTCTCGGCTACCAGGCCGGCGAGCTTCTCTGGGACTGACGGGAAGCACGGGGTCGGGCCTTTCGGGGTCCGGCCCCACCTTCAGAGGTCTCACCCGGCCGCGGGGAGTTCCATCGTGAACGTCGACCCGCGGCCGACCCCGCTCTCGCAGGCCACCTCGCCCTGCATCGCCGTGACGAGCAGCCTCACCGAGTAGAGGCCGAGCCCCGTCGAGATCTCGTTCGCCGTGGGGCGGGGGGACAGGCGGGCGAACTTCGTGAACAGCTGGTCCTGCTCCTCCTCCGGGATCCCCGGGCCGGTGTCCCGGACCCGGACGCGCGCCCGCGGCCCCTCCTCCCCGGCCCCGACGAGGATCTCCACGCGGTCGCCCTCGCTTCCGAACTTCACCGCGTTCGACACGAGGTTGTCGAGCACCGTGCGGCAGGCGCGGCCGTCCCCGGTCGCGTGGCCGGCGTGGGGCAGTTCATGGACCGACAGCGAGATCCCCTTCGCCGAGGCGATGGGACCGAACTCGGTGGCCGCCTCCGCCGCGAGTTCGTAGAGGTCGACCGGCTCGTCGAGGAGTGTCAGCTGACCGGCCTCGAGCTGTTGCGCGCCGACGAGGGACTGGATGATCTCGCTGGCCCGTTCCACGGCGCCTCGGATGTGCCCGAACAGCTTCCTCGACCGGCCCTCCGCCTCCCGCTCGCCGAGCGTCGAGTAGCCGAGCACCGCCGTCAGCGGGTCGCGGAGATCGTGGATCATGATCCCGAACATCTCCGTCTTCGCGTGGTTCGCCCGGCTGAGGTCGAGGTTCGCCTTGCGGAGCTCGGCGTTGAGCGCCTGCAGCCGATCGTTCAGCTCGCGTTGGGACTCGGCCTCCCGGAGCGTGCGCTCGACCTCCTGCACGGAGACCAGGGAGTCGAGCAGGTCCTCGTACTCTCCGCCCCGGAGTTCGCACTCCAGGTCGTGGAACCGGGTCATGTGGTCGAGGCCGTGACGGTGGTCGCCGAGGTCGCGACAGGCGTCGGCGAGCTGGCGGTGCAGTCGGACCTCGACGTGTCGCGCCCCCTGCTGGCGGGCCAGCGACAGGCCGGCCTCGAGCGTCGAACGGGCGGTCGCCGGATCGTCGCGGGCGAGATGCGCCCGGCCGAGGGCCAGAAGCACCTCCGCGTGCATCCGGCCGTGGCCGATCTCGCGGCAGATTTCCTTCGCCTCGCCGAGTACGGAGAGCGCCACGTCGAAGTCGCCCCGGTCGAGGTGCACCTCGCCGAGTTCCTCGAGGCACTTCACCTCGTTCCGGCGGATGCCCTCCGCCCGTTCCATCTCCAGCGCGGCCTCGAGGCTCGCGCGCGCCTCCGCCAGCTTGCCCAGCCGGCGCAGGATCGACCCCAGCGCACGGAGCGCCGAGGCGCGCGTCTGCCGATCGTCGAGGTCCGACGCGATCCGCAGGGCGTCCCGCGCCCGGGCCAGGCTCGACTCCGACCGGCCGATGGCGATGTCGAGTTCCGCGAGTTCGGTCAGGGCGTTCACCTCGTGGTGGGGGCGGCCGACCTCGCGGGCGATGGAGAGGGACTTCTCCACGTGCTCGCGCGCCGTGGTGTAGCGGTGGAGCGTCACGTAGGCCTGGCCCAGCGCGAGGTGCCCGGCGATGAGGCCTTCGCGGTCGCCGGTCTCCCCGAAGATCTCCAGGCACTCCAGCAGCGAGCCGACGAGTTCGACGACCTCGCCGCGGTCCCGCCGCACCTCCGTCAGGTTGTAGAGGGCCTTGCCGCGAACCTCCGGGTCGGGGGCGCGTCGCTCGAGGCGCAGGGCGAACGTGAAGAGGCGCTCCGCCGTTCGCATGTCCCCGAGCATGAGCCCCACGGCGCCCAGGCTGAGGACGCATTTCGAGCAGCCCTCGAGGTCCCGCGCGCGGCGGTAGGCTCTCAGCGCCTCCTCGAGGGGGCCGCGCGCCTCGCGGTACTCGCCGCGGAGCAGGTGCACGTTGCCGTGCGCGCGGATGGCGTCCGCGACGCCGGACTCGTCACCCCGCGACTCGTAGATTCCGCGGGATCGGGAGGCGCGCTCGAAGGCGCGGGCGTAGTCGGACTGGCGGGCGAGGGCGATCGCGGAGGTCAGGAGCGCGGAGGCGACGGCGCCTTCGGCCCCGGGCCGCGGCGTCTCGCCGTCATCCCCGGTGCCCTGGGAGAGCACCTGCCCGGCGAGGAACATCGACTCGGCGGGGTCGGAATCACCGATGGCGCCGGCGAGTTTCGCGAGGAGGTCCAACCGCTCGTCCCCCGCGGCGCCGCGGAGGGCGTTCTCCAGCCCCCTGATTTTCTCCGAACTTCTCTCCATCCCCGGTCCCCTTGTTCCCGTACCCGGGTGGCTGGATTCTATCGGTCGAGGCCGGCAACGTCACGCCTCGCGTTGGAAGTCGGGCTTGACCGGGCGGCGGATTCCTATTCCGATCGGGCCCCATGAGCGATCCGGAAATCGAGTTTCCGCGGTGGTGCGACCTCTCCTGCCCTCACGCCGAATTCCCGAAGGAGGAGGGGCTCGACGGTTCGGGGTCCTGCCGGACGTTCCTCGCGCTGTGGTGCGCCCACCTGGGCGAGATCGTGACGAAGAACGCCCCGTGCGAGGCCCGCCGCCGCCCGAACCCGAACCAGCCCTGACGTCTCCTCCATACGGAGTCAGGGCAAAACGCGCACATTCACGACATCAGGGCAATTCCTACGTGGACACGTCCGTCAGCCCAGCAGCGTCCGCGCCAGGCCCGCCCCGAAGTGCGCCGTCAGCGCCGTCAGCGCCGCGGCCAGCGCCGCGCCCGCGATCAGCACCGCGACGATCTCCGACGAGACCACCGCCGCGACCGCGCGCTTCGAGCCCCCGATCTTCACCAGCGTCGAGATCTCCCGGCGGCGGAGGCGGAGGGAGAGCGCGAAGACGAGAGCCGCGACGGCGAGGGTCGCGACGCCGACGACCGCCAGCGCGGCGACGACGAAGCCCTGGATCGTGAGGACCGTGTCGATCAACTCCGAAACGACCGTCTCGGGCTTCAGGATCTGCTGGCGCTCGGCCGGATCGAGATACCTCCCGAGGAGCAGCGTCTTCGCCTTCTCGTCGATCGGCACCGCGATGACGGCGGTGACGGGGAACTCCGCGGGATCTCCGTGGAAGTGGAAGGAGTCGACGTTCTCGTCCGTGATCTCCGTGTACTCGACGACGGAGGCGTTCCCGACGACGACGTTGCCATCCCGCGAAAGGACCTGCCCCTTCGCGCCGGGCTTCGACAGGTCCGTGTGGCCGTGCGCCAGGCCCTCGATCACCCAGGCGGTGGGGAGGTCGACGAAAACCGCGTCGTCGTCCGGCGTCCCCGCCGGCGCGAGCACGCCGGTGACGCGCATCTTCAGGGGGTAGACGCCCGCGAGATTGAAGACGCTCTCCGGCGAGGAGATGACGTGGCCGCCGGGCGCGAGCTTCCGCCGTTCCGCCACCGCCGCGCCGACCACGCAATCGCCGAGGCGCGTCATCAGCCGACCCTCGGCCACCCGGAGCTTCCGGAAGTCGAAGTAGTCCAGGCTCGTTCCGACGATGGGGTCCATCCCCGCGCGGAACCGGACGTAGAGCGGGATCGCGGCGGCGAAGCCCGTGTCCCGGACGCGGTCCGCCGCCGCGAGCGTCGCCCGCTCCGGGACATCGGCGGAGAAGTAGAGCGAATTCAACGCCAGTTCGAGCGGGCTGCCCTTCATCCCCACGAGCAGCGGCGTCGCCTCGGCGCGGGACGTGATCTGGCGCTCGCTCCGGGCGACGAGCACGCGGAGCCCGCCGGGCAGGTAGAGGATCAGAGTGATCGACGCGACGAGGATCGCCGTCTTGAACGGGTGGCTGGCGAGGTAGCGGCCGGCGAGGTAGAGCGCGCCCCTCATGGCGCCCTCCAGTCCGTGACGTCGATCGTCTCGTCGAAGCGGTCGAGGAGATCGTGGTCGTGGGTGACGGTGAGGAGGGTGGCGTCCGTCCCGGCGGCGAACTCGAACAGGGTGTCGAGGACGCGGGCGCGCGTGTCCGGGTCGAGGTTCCCCGTCGGCTCGTCGGCCATCACGAGGGTCGGTTCCGTCACGAGAGCCCGGCAGACGCCGACGCGCTGGCGCTCGCCCTGGGAGAGCCGCCGGACGCTCCGCGCGAGCTTGTCGCCGAGGCCGACGCGCCGCGCCAGCTTCGCGGCCCGGTCCCGGACCTCGCGCGTCAGGGAGAGCGTCGGCGCGATCCGGAACGGCAGCAGCACGTTGTCGAGCACCGACAGGTAGTCGAGGAGTTCGAACTCCTGGAAGACGAGCCCGATGTTCGCGACGCGGAACGCGCGACGGGCGGCATCCGTCGCGGCGCTGACCTCGGTGCCGTCGACGGAGACCGTGCCACGCTCCGGCAGAAAGATCCCGGCCACGAGGTTCAGGAAGGTCGTCTTGCCGGATCCGCTCGGCCCGATGAGGGCCGTCGTCGCGCCCCGCGCGATCGAGAGGTCTCCGACGTCCAGTCGGAAATCGCCCGACCGGTAGGTGAACGCGAGGTCCTCGACCCGAACGATGGCGTCCGGGGCTCGCGCGTCAGGTGCGGGGGAGTCGTCTGCCATGGGGCCTCACCGGTCCGCCCGGTCCGTATGGCATGATAGCCTGCCGCCCGAAGGAGAACGCACATGATCATCGCCGCCGCCGATCCCGACTTCGCCGCCGTCGCCGTCGGACTCCTCGGCGGGCTCTCCCTCTTCCTCTTCGGAATGGGGCAGTTGACCGACTCGCTGCGCGAAGTGGCGGGGGGCCGGATGCGCGTCCTCCTCGGCAAGCTCACGACGAACCGCTACACGGCGGCGATCACCGGGGCCTTCGTCACCGCGGTGATCCAGTCCTCCTCCGTCACCACCGTCCTCGTCGTCGGCTTCATCTCCGCGGGGCTGATGAGCCTCGCCCAGTCCGTCGGCGTCATCATGGGCGCGAACGTCGGCACGACGATCACGGCGCAGATCATCGCGTTCAAGGTGACGGAGTACGCGCTCGTCCTCGTGACGGTCGGCTTCGCGGGCCTCTTCTTCAGCAAGCGCGACCAGGCCCGCCAGATCGGCGGAATGATCATGGGCCTGGGGCTCATCTTCTTCGGAATGAACCTGATGAGCGAGGCGGCCCACCCGCTGCGCGACTACGAACCGTTCGTCGACGCGATGCGGAGCATCGACAACCCGATCATGGGCATCGCCCTCGGCGCCGCGTTCACGGCGATCGTGCAGAGTTCCTCCGCCACGACCGGCATCGTGATCGTCATGGCGACCCAGGGCTTCATCACCCTGGAGGCGGGGATCGCGCTGGCGCTCGGCGCCAACATCGGCACCTGCTTCACCGCGGTCCTCGCGGCGGTGGGGAAGCAGCGCGCGGCGATGCAGGCGGCGC
>JBDLIY010000096.1:0-10753 GCA_039714635.1 Planctomycetota bacterium | reverse complement strand
ATGGGCCCGAGGGGCGGTTCACCCAGCGGATCGTCCTCCAGGGCAAGGTCGTGGGCGACTACGTCGTCGAGGTGGAGTACGACCTGCCGTACCCGGAGGGAACGATCGACGTTCCCGTGCTCGTCACGACGGACACGAAGCGGGAGCAGGGCGTCTACGCCGTCTACCGCGAGCCGATGCTCTCGATCACCGAGCACGCCGGGGGGACGAAGAACGTCGAGCCGATCGACCCGCGGGAACTGCCCGCCGGCGTGGACCGGCGCGAGGCGTTCCTGGCCTACAAGTACCTGACCCAGCCGCACTCGCTCGCCCTCGGCGTCGAGAAGCACGAGTTCCTCCCGGTGCTGTCGGCCGCCGTCTTCCAGATGCACCTGGTGACGCTGGTCAACAGCGAGGGCACCGCGCGGACCGAGGTCCGCATGCTCGTGAAGAACAACGGCCTGCAGTTCCTCAACGTGAAGCTCGAGGAGGGCGCCGCCGTCGACCAGCTGGACATCGGCATGCGGCGCGGCCGCGGCGTCGAGTGGAAGAAGGAGATCCCCCAGGCCGGGGAGGACGGCGCGATCCTCGTCCGGATCCCGCCGGAGGCCGGGCCGGAGGAGACGTTCGTCGTCCGCCTCGTCTACTCGCGACGCGGCGAGCTGCCGGGGATGATCTTCCACGGCCTTACGTTCGACGCGCCGGTGATCGAGGGCGGGCAGGTGCCCGTCATCAACACCACCTGGGACGTCTACCCGCCGTCCGACGTGAAGATCACGCACGCGGGCGGGACGCTGGCCTGGCTCTCGCGCGGCGGGGCCTGGTACTCCGCCGTCGTGCGCGCCGCGCCGGACCTCTACGCCGGATCGCGGCCCGGCGGCCGGGCGCGTCCGGAGGCCGTCTTCGGCGGAACGGTCCGCTCGATCGCCCCGAAGGGCCAGCGTCCGATCCAGTTCGGCGGCCGGGTGGAGGAGGCGACCGTCGAGGTCACCTTCGCGAACCCGCGGACGTTCGTCTTCCTGCGGATCCTCGTCTTCCTCCTCGTCGCCGTCGGCGGGCTCTGGTTGTTCCGGGCCGCCACCGGAGGCCGGAGGCTGGGATACGTCACCGCGTGCGTGGCCGCGCCGCTCGTCCTGGCGCCGGTGGCGTCCGTCGGGACGGCCGAGACGATGGCCTCGGTGCTGCTCGGCGGGTTGATCGCCGGACTCTACTGGGTGCTGAAGGAGGTCGTCGCGCCGCTGCCGGGGATCCTGAAGTCCGTGACCGAGCGCGCGCCGGAGCCGGCGCCCGTCGAAGAGGCGCCCGTGGAGGCGCCGGAGGAAGCCCCCGCCGACGAACCGGCCGAAGAACCGGAGGTCGACGACGATCCGGACGAGGCGGACGAGGAGGAACAGGCATGAGACGTCCGCTCGTCCTCCTGGCGATCGCCGTCCTCTGCCTCGCCGGGTCCACCGGGGCCGGTGAGGAAGAGAAGCGGCGGCGGATCGTCTACGTGCCGAACGACCAGATCCAGGAACTCCTCGCCCGACACGAGCGCGGCGTCGTGCTCAGCGTCGGGGAGTACCTCTCCCTGCTCCGGGCGGCGCGGAGCGGCGGTCTCGTCCGCGAGGTTTTGCCCGGGACCGACGCCGTGGTCCTGTCCGGGGACCTCGTGGGGAAGGTCGAGGGGGAGCGCGTGCTCCTCCAGGCCGTCTACCGCGTCCGCGTCCTCGCCGAGGGACTCGTCAAGGTCCCGTTCGTCATCACGAACGTGGCGGTGGGGGAGATCCTCCTCGACGGTCAGCCGGCCCTCGTCGACCACAAGGCCGGCCTCCTGATCCGGGGGAAGGGCGACCACACGGTCACGATGGACCTGGCCTGCAAGCTCTCGCGGCGCGAGGACGTGCGCTGGTTCTCCGTGGCCCTGCCGGCCGCGACGAGCCGTTCCCTCGATCTCGTCCTGCCGCCGGAGCACGAGCCGCTGCCGGGCACCCTCCACGGAGCCTGGCGGGCGGAGGGCACGCGCGTGCGGGCCGATCTCCTGCCGGGCGCCCGCCTGGTGTTCTCGTTCCGCCACCGGCGTCCGCAGGGCGCCCGGGCCGCGTACCTGACGGCGAAGGGCCGCACGCTCCACGGCGTCGAGTCGCGGCTCCTGACCACCGCCTCCCTCGTCGACGTCATGGTGTGGCGTCGCGGCGTCACCGAGATGACGTTCACGGTGCCCGAAGGCGACTGGGTGACCCACGTGGACGCTCCCGGTCTGGCCGGCTGGGACGCCGGCGGCACCGAAGTGCGGCTCGTCTTCAAGAAGCCGGTGCTCGGGCTCGTCCCGGTCTACCTTTCCCTCTCGCGTTCCCTCGATGGGCCCGGCGAGCACACACTGCCGGAGATCCGCCTGAAGGACGCGGCCGCCGACGAGGGAATCGTCGGCGTCGTCTTCGGCTCCGGCGTGGACGGCCGGATCCTGGCCGCGAAGGGCTACGTGCGGGAGGCGATCCCCGCACCTCCGGCGCCGCGGAACCGCAAGGCTCAGAAACGGAGGGCGGCCCCGGTGAAGCCGGAGCGCGTCGTACTCTCCGGCTCCGCCGCCGCGTACCGCTACTGGTCCGCGGACCGGTCCCTCGTTGCCGCGACGAAGGCGCCCGAGGGGCGGATGGACGCCGGCGTGAACGTCGTCGTGCGCCTGACCGAGGCCGCGCGGGAC
This sequence comes from Planctomycetota bacterium, assembly GCA_039714635.1. Lineage (GTDB taxonomy): Bacteria > Planctomycetota > JAJSAM01 > JAJSAM01 > JAJSAM01 > JBDLIY01. The sequence continues at coordinate 8,091 of JBDLIY010000096.1, read as the reverse complement.
GTCACCGCGATCCTTTCCTTCACCGCCCGCGGCGATCGGCGCTTCGGGATCGAGTCCGGCCTCCCCGCGGGCTACGAACTCGTCGGTGCCGTTCTCGAATCCCCCTCGCCCGCGAAGTGGGAGAAGACCGAGGACGGCCGGCTGCGGATCGAGATCCCCTCCGGCCTGGCGCCGGACACGACACTCCGCGCCAGCCTCCACCTGCGCCACATCTCGGATGAGTGGCGGGGCGACGGGTGGGAGTCGAAGAACCTGCCGATGCCGATTCCCCTGCCCGACGTGGGCGGCCGGATCGATGGCAACCTCGCCGTTTTCTCGGTGCCGGGCTTCGACGTGAAGGACGCGAGCCTCGCCGGTCTCGCGCCCGAACCCGTCGACCGTCTCGGCCTGCCCGCCGCCGTGCTCGGCTACCGCTGGCGCGGCCGGACCGCGAACGGGACCCTCGTCGTCACCCGTGAGAAGCCCAAGGTCAGCGTCCGCCACGTGGCGATCGTCACGCCCGGCGAGAAGGTCGCCACGTACGCCGGCTACCTGCAGTACGAGATCCGTCGCGCGGGGATCCGGCGCTTCCGGTTCCTCGTCTCCGGCGGTCTCGGCGATCGCCTGAAGGTCGTCGCCCCGGACGGCACGGAGCCCGTGCGGCGCACGCAGGAGGACGGGCGCGATCTCTGGGAGATCACGCTGCCCGACAAGCGGCAGGGCGAGGTGACGATCCGCCTGACGCTCGAGGAGGAGATGGCGCTCGTCGACGGCGCCCGGACGTTTGCCTTCCCCGAGGTGACGGCGCTGGATGTCGAGGACGAGGTCGCGTGGCTCGCCGTCGAGTCCGGCGACAACATGGAGGTCGGCGTGCCGGCCCGCGAGACGGCGGAAGCCGCCGGCCTGCGCGAGATCTCCCTCGAGGACATGGTCCTTCTCGATCACAAGCCGCAGCGCGGGCTCCTCGCGGCCTGGCAGGCGCCCGGTCACCCGTGGAAGCTCGACTTCTCGGTCCGCCGCTTCGAGGACATGCCCGTCGTCGCCGCCTTCGTCCGCTCGGCCCGGCTGACCTCGGTCGTGGCGCGCGACGGCACCGTCCGTACGCGCGCGGAGTACGAGATCCTCAACGCGGACCGCCAGTTCCTGCGCGTCAAGCTGACCCCCGACGCCACGCTCTGGGGCGCGTTCGTCGGCGGCGAGGCCGTCAAGCCGTCGAAGGGCGGCGACGAGCACCTCGTGCCGCTGCCCACGACGGGCGGCGACGCGGCCGTCACGGTCGTGCTGCTCTACGAGGGGCGCGTGGACGACCTCGACGGCTCGGGTGACTTCGACCTCGCGGCGCCGGCCCTCGTCGGCGTGGTCGGGGCCGAGGCGGTCTGGGACATCGTCCTGCCGGACGACTTCTCGATCACGCGGACCGACGGCGTCTTCGGCGCTCCGCCGCCGGCAGCGCGCGACCCGTGGCTCTACCGGATGTGGCGCGAACTCTCGGACTTCGGCGCGCCGATGTCCGCGAGTGACTCCGCCCCGGCGAGTGGGCTCATCGTCCAGCAGGTGCTCCCGACGAACGGGCAGGAGGTCGGAGGCGACTTCGCCGACGCGCTCCGGGAGGAGCTCAGACCGGAGATCGAAGAGAAGAAGCCCATCGATCAGGAAGAGGAGGTCATCGAGGACCCCGTCATCAAGGACGCGAAGGTCTCCGACCACATGGAGCCGGACGCGCCGCCCGCGCCGTCCGCCGACAGCGGGGCCGACGACGACGCGATGGACATGCCGCCTCCCCCGCCCACCGGCAAGCCGCAGGCCCCGAAGAGAGCGGGAGAGGAGCCGCGCGCACCCCGCGAGCGGCGCGGCCGGGTCGGATCGCTCTCCATCGACGTGCCCCTCGTCGCGGCCGGATCGAGCCGGCGCGTGCGCGCGCTCGGGACCTCCGGCGGAGTGCGCGTGGCCTACGTGGACGCGCCGGCCCGGGAGCGCCGGGCCATCGTTCTCCTGTGGCTGACCGTCGTGGCGGGGCTCGTCCTGACACGGACGGTGCGCATCGGAAAGCGGGCGGAGGGTTTCCGCGTCCACCCGCTGCTCTTCATCGTCGGGCTCGGGGCGTTCGCCACGTTCGCGCCGGCCTGGTTCGGCGCGCGGGACCCGGCCTGGTGGGACGCGATCGCGCAGGGCTGCGCCCTCACGCTCCTCCTCGCCGGCACAGCCCGCTTCCTGAGGTTCGCCACGCGAGCGGGGAACACCCACGCCGGCACGCTCGCGTCCCGCGTCGCCTTCGTGGCCGTCGCGATCATCGTCTTCCTCATCCTCTCGACCACGCCCGGCTGGGCCGGTGAAGAAGCGAAGGCGCCGGCGTCCCCGGTCGCCGACGACGGCGAGACCGTCTACGTGCCCTACGACCCGGCGAAGCTCGGTGAGCTCGACGGCGCGGACCGCGTGTTCCTGCCGTTCTCGCGCTTCCGCGAGCTCTGGAACGCGGCCCACCCGGAGAGAAAGATCGAGACGCCGGACCAGGCGCCCGTCGACTGGCTTCTCAACTCCGCGTCCTACCGCGGCACGATCGAGAAGGGGACGGCGCGCATCGAGGCGAAGTTCGCGCTGTTCGTCCTCGCCGAAGGCTGGGTCGAGGTCGCGATTCCGATGGCGGGCACCGTCGTCGAGAAGGCCGCCGTCGACGGCGAGGCGGTGCCGGTGATGGCGAAGGGCGGGGCGCACGTCCTCGTCCTCCGGGGCAAGGGTGCGCACCGAGTCGAGCTGGTGCTCCGCACCCTCGTCCACGCGAAGGGTGACGCGCGCACGGTCCGCATCGGCCTGCCGCCGGTGCCGCGCTCCGGCATCGAGTTCACGCTGCCGATCGACGACGCCGACGTGACGCTGCTCGGTCCGGTGAAGCCGGCCGTCGAGGGGCGCGTCGTCCGTGCGTACCTCGGTCCCTGGGGCGGCCTGAGCCTCACCTGGTCTCCCAGGCGGGAGACGGCGAAGGTCGAAGCCCGCGTCGAGGTCGAGACCCGCGAGGCGGTCTCCTTCTCCGAGGGGCGGATCGACCTCCGCCACCGCTCGGGGTGGCGCGTCGTCTCCGGCGGCGTGCGCGAGCTGCAGTGGGACCTGCCCGAGGGCTACGACCTCCTGTGGGTCCACGGCGGCCAGCACCTGAAGTCCTGGCACGTCGAGGGCCGCCGCCTGACCGTCGTTCTCACACACGAGCTCACGGGCGGCGGGGCGACCATGTTTCTCCACCTCGTCCGCGCCGACGGCGTCCGGGCGCGGAAGGCCGCGCTGCGCGGCGTGAAGCCGATCGGCGTCGTGCGGGAGCGCGGTGTGCTCGGGATCGCCCGGGCTCCGGACCTGCGGATGCTGGTCTCCGACACGAAGAACCTGGATCGCATCGCGGTGGATCCCGGCACCTTCAAGGGCCTCCTGAATCCCGGCGTCATCGTCGACACCGCGTACCGCTTCCTGCTCCGCCCGCTGACGGCGACGGTCGTGACCGAGCCGGTGACGGCGGACATCCGGGCCGAGGTCAGGCAGCTGTACCTGGTCGAGCGCGAGCGCCTGCGCGCGCTGGCCACGTTCACCTTCGACGTGCGGGGGGACGGGACGTTCGAGTTCCCCGTCCGGATCCCGGCGGAGTTCGAGGTCGACCAGGTGAACGGCAAGGGCCTCGCGCGCTGGTGGCGCGACGGCGACCGCCTGGTCCTCTCCACCGCATCGCCCGTCCGCGGCCGCTTCGAGGTCTCCGTCCGCTACCGGCGCCCGCTCGAGCGGGAGCAGACCGAGATACCCCTGCCCGAGGTCCATGCGCTCGACGTGACACGCGAGACGGGCTACGTCGTCGTGGCCCACGCGCCCGGGCTGTCGCTCATCCTGGTGAACGACGACGGCCTCACGCGGCAGAACGTCGCGGGGTTCAGGAAGTGGCAGCGGATCGAGCGGACGCAGAAGAACGTCTTCGCCTACCGCCACGAAGGCGGGAAGTACACGCTCGTGACGGCCCGCTCCTTCCCGAAGCCCCGCGTCACTCCCGTCACCACGACGCGCCTCATCCTCGAGGACGGCCGCGTCACGGTCGCCGTGCAGTTCGTCTTCAACATCGAGAACGCCGGCCAGGACACGTTCCGCGTCTTCCTGCCGGAGGGTGAGGGAGCGGACTTCCTGCTCGCCGCCGAGCGCAAGCGCGGCGTCACGGTGGAGGAGGTGGAGCACGAGGGCCGGAAGGGCCGGATGCTCACCCTCACGCTGCAGCAGGCGGCGGTGGGGCGCTACGGATTCGGCCTCGCGTACGACAAGAAGCTCTCGTCCGAGGACCGCCGGAAGGGCGCCGTGACGGTCGTTGCGCTGGAGCCGATCGGCGACAACCCGGCTTCGTACGTCCTCATCGAGAACCAGTCCGCCGGCCAGGTCGGCTGGACGCTTCCCGCCGGCGCGGGCCTGACCGCGAGCGATCCCACGGGCTTCCCCTACAAGCCCAGCGGCGCGTTCGACTGGCGCCAGGTGCTGCGCGGGTTCCGGGGCAAGGGTCGCTGGTCCATCGGCCTCGACCTGACGATCCACGACTTCGCGGACTTCCCGGACGCCCTGATCTCCTCCGCGGAGATGATCACGGCGGTGGGGCGCGACGGCTGGTCACGCAACCGGATGGTCTACCGGGTGCTCAACCGCACGCGGCAGTATCTCGAGATCACGATGCCGGCGGGCGCGCGCCTCGAGTCGATCCGCGCGGGCGGCCGCGCCGTGAAGCCCGGCCGCCGCCGCGTCGCCGGCGAGTCGGAAGACCGCGTCGTGGTCCCGCTCTCGCGCATGCGCCCGGGCGACATCTCGATGGAGGTGGAGATCACCTGGTCGTCCTTCCTCGGCGGCGCCGGAAACGGCGAGTCGCTGCGGGAGCTCGGGAATTCGGCGATCCGCGAGCCGGTGATCCACGGCCTCGAAGTCGAGAAGACGTTCTTCACGTTGTCGCTGCCGCAGGGCTTCGACTACTCCTTCGACGGCAACATGAACCGGATCAACGAGGCCAACCGGAAGCTGGAGCAACTGGAGGAGATGAACCGGGAGGCCGCCCGCCTAGCCCAGGTGGGAAGCAAGGGCAGCGAGGTCCAGCAGCTCCGCGCCTACGAGAACTTCACGCGTGTCCGGGAGAAGCAGGAAAAGAACATCGCCTGGCTGAACGACTCCCGCAACCTGAAGCTCCTCACTCCGGAGGAGCGGGAGAAGCTGCGTCAGGAGCTCCTCGCCCTCGACGCGAACGAGCAGACGATCGTGTCGGGCAGCCTGGCTCGCCGGGCGAACGTCGGTGGCGGCTACCGCGGGCCGGCCGGTGAATTCTCCGGGCCGGACACGAACGAGGCGCTCGGCAAGGCGACGACGGAGAACCTGGAGCGCTCCCGGGAGCTCCTTTCGAACACGCGCCGCCAGTCGGTGCAGTTCAAGGGCAAGAAGAACGTCCTGAACCAGGGCTTCGTGGACAACTACGGGCCGGGCCGGCAGGCGGCGCCGCAGACGAACGAGCCGGTCGGCGGGGCCGCGAACAAGCAACTCCAGGAGGCGGCCCGCCAGCTCGGGCAGCGGGACTTCGTCTCGGACGCGCCTTTCGACGGCCCGAGCACGAACACGGCGATCGGGATCGGCGGGGGTGCGGGGGCACCGTACAGCTTCGCCGGCGGCGCCGGGGGTGGTGGGTCCCGCACGCCGAACCGGGGCGGGGCCGGGGGCGGCGCCGGGGGCTCGATCGGCTTCTACGACAGCCATGGCCGGCAGCCGGCGGACGCGAAGGCGGGTCTGTTGTCGTTGCCGGTGACGGTCCCGATGACGGGTCGGATCTATCGTTTCGAGAAGTTGAATGGCGGGGCCGAGTTGGACGTGACGGCGTCGCAGCCCGGCACGGGCCGCGAGGCGGCGGCGTTCGGGATGTTCGCTCTGGTGGCGGCGCTGCTGGCAGTGTGGTTCCGGTTCCGCCCGGACCGCCGCTGGCATGGTTTCTGGCCGCTGATGCTGGCGATCGGCGTGACGGTGGTCCTGATCACGGACATGGCGGTGGGCCTGTTCGTGCTGGGCGTGCTCGTCGCGGCGGCGTGGTACTTCGGCGGGCGGTGGTGCCGGGCGCGATTGGCGTAAAGGGGCGGTCTGGGACTCAGTGCGCCAGATGCACCGGCCCTCGAATGCAGCAATTGTCTCCAGACAGGCCCTGAGAGACCGCCCGGCTCAGCCCCGCCCCGGGACCAGCCGCTTCAGATCGGTCAGGATCCGGCCCGCCGAAACCGCCCGGACCTTCGGGGCCAGCGGGAACGTCTCCGTGCCCGCGTGGATGACGTCCAGGCGCGTCAGGCCCAGATCAGCGAGCGCGGCCCGCGGAACATCCGACCGCATCGCATTTCGAATGGCCGTGGTGCGCCGAAGCGGACGCAGGTTCCTGCTCCGGGGCTTCTGCGAAACGGGCCGCCAGGGAACCCGGTAGACAGACATCGCCCCCGCACTCTCCACGGAGTCGTCCGTAGAGTCTCTGCTGACGCTGGTCGCGGCCCGATCCCGGTTGTCGGCCGGACAGCGCAACTCCACGTCCATCCTGCAATTCGCTGTGAGAGTCGAGTACTGCGCGCGACAGATATCGGGACATTTTGTCTGCCAAAATACCGATAACAAACTAGTAATACCTGAGTTAAAGATGACAGAATAGTGGCCAATAACCATGTCAGAACTTGACCGATTCCCGTGGCTGTCCTTCTTCCTCGACCTCGAGCGGTTTCCGTACTACCTGTGGATGCTGCTCGGCGAGGCGAGGTCGAAGTGCGATCACATCGCGGGTGTCCCCCTGCTCCCCGAAACCGCGGAGCGGCTCCACCTCGTCTACCTCGCAAAGGGCGCGCTCGCGACCACCGCCATCGAGGGAAACACCCTGTCGGAGGAGGAGGTGCGGCGTCACCTTGACGGCGCGCTCGAGCTTCCTCCCTCCAAGGAGTACCTCAAGCAGGAGATCGAGAATGTCGTCGCGGCGTGCAACCACGTCTGGAAGCAGGTGGTCCACGAGCGCGATCCGAACCTGACCAGGGTGAAGATCGAGTCGTACAACGGCATGGTCCTGCGCGATCTACCCCTGCAGGAAGAGGTGGTTCCCGGGGAAATCCGAAGACACCGGGTCGGTGTCGCCCGCTACCGGGCCGTTCCCCCCGAAGAGTGCGAGGAGCTTCTCGACCGCCTCTGCGAGTGGCTGGCGAGTCGGGAGTTCAACGATCCGGACCTCGGCCTCTCGCTGCAGATCGTGAAGGCGATCGTCGCGCATCTCTACCTGGCGTGGATCCACCCGTTCGGCGACGGAAACGGCCGAACCGCCCGCCTCGTCGAGTTTCACATCCTCATCGCGGCCGGGGTTCCTTCTCCGGTCGCCCACCTGCTGAGCAACCACTACAACGTGACTCGAAGCGAGTACTACCGACTGTTGGACGCATCGAGCCGGTCCGGGGGTGACGTGGTCCCATTCGTCACCTATGCCGTTCAGGGCCTGGTGGACGGCCTCACGGAGCAGATCGGCGAGATCCGGCGCCAGCAGACCGACGTGCTCTGGGAGGCGCACGTCCATCGGCAGTTCGACGAACACGACACGGCGGTCGGGAAACGGCGCCGGCAGCTGATCCTGGAACTCTCGAAGGTGGGTGAGCCCGTTCGGATCGCGGACGTCAGGTACCGGACTCCGGGAATCTCCAGGCTCTATGAGGACAAGGGCGATCGCACCGTTACGAGGGATCTGGAACTTCTCGTCGAGATGGGCCTTCTTCGCTCCGCCGAGGATGGACTCGTCGCCTGCAAGGAGTTGATCCTCGCGATGCTCCCGGCGAAGGCCGGGGAGTAGGCGGGGGACCTCTCGGAGGAGACGAGCACGGCGAGGATGGCGGCGGTGGCGGACCGCATGCTAAGAAGGTGCCCTCTCCAGCAATCCGATGGGAGGCTGTTCCCCATGAAGTCCGTCACCTTGATCTTCTTCGTTCTCGCCGTCGCGATCGCGGTGTCTGCGGTTGCGCTCGCCGCCGAAGAGAAGGCCCGCGTCCCCGTCGAGTTCCCGGCCGGGTGGGCGGGTACCTACAAGGGCGATCTCGTCATCCAGAATGCCGCGGGGAAGCGGCAGGT
>JBDLIY010000095.1:0-10765 GCA_039714635.1 Planctomycetota bacterium | reverse complement strand
CGGCGTCTCTCCGGGCGTCTCTCCCGGGTAGGGCGACGAACCGGGAAGCAGGGCGTTGCCGGAGCCGGTCGGGCTCCTTCCCGGCCCGGCCGCGACGGCGGACAGCTCCGGCTCGTCCACCGAGCCCGATTCGGCGACGGCGAGGACCCCGCCGGCGAGTACCAGCAATCCCGCGATCGTGAAGGTGACGACCTTCCAGCGGGTCCATTCGAAGGCCGGACGCGCCTCGTCCGGGGCCGGGGAGTCGACGGTTTCCTGGCTCATGGCTGCATCCTATCGGAGATCTCGGTCACGCCCCAGTGTCCTCGTTCCGGGACACCGGGGCCGAGCGGACGCGGTTCTGCGTCCGTACCGGGACGGGAAGCAAGTCATGTGCCGGGCATCAGTCGTCCAGGTTCGACGTCCCGTAGCGGTTCTTCTCGTAGACGTTCGGCACCGCGAACGGGCCGGGGGCCTCGTAGATGTCGTACTCGAAGGAGCCCTGGATCGAGTTCTTCACGTACTCGCAGCCGCCGCAGTTCACGAAGAACCCGCAGTGGCCGGAGTTCTGGATCCGGTTCTTCTCGAACCGACCCGTCACCAGGTCCACGTAGATCCCGTTGTCCCTGCAGTCCTTCACCCGGTTTTTCGCGATGAAGCTGTCCGTCGTGACCTCCACCTGCAGGCCCTGCTCGGCGATGAGGGAGACGCGGTTCTTCACGCAGGTGCAGCGATCCGCCTCCCAGATCTCGATCCCGTCGTCCTCACAGTCCGAGACCCGGTTCTTGTCCACGGTGGTGTCGTCGCCCCGGACGCTGATCCCGTCGTTTTCCGCCTCGTGGATCCGGTTCTTCGAGATCCGCGCCCACGGACCGCGGGTGATGATCCCGTTGTCCGCGCAGTCGTCGATCCGGTTCCCGCTGACGAGAGCGTTCGGAGCCGTGTCCTGGATGGCGATCCCGTCGCTGTGGGAGTCCACGATGATGTTCTTCGTGACGGCGTGGTTCTCGCCGGAGATCTCGATCGCGTCGCTGTCCGTGGCCGTGATGCGGTTCTTCCGGATCACCGCCCCGTCGCACGCCTCCTGGAGGTCTCCGTCGTAGTTCAGGTCGATCCCGTCCTCGTCGATGTTCTCGAGGACGTTCTTCTCGATCCGGAGCCCGTCCGACCGCATCGCGTCGATCCCGTCGTCGGTCGTGTTCGAGATCCGACAGCGCGTGATGGTCACTTCGTCCGAGTCCCGGATGAGGATTCCGGTGGAGATCGACCGGTCGAAGGTCAGTCCGGTGATGGTGATCCCGGTGGAGTTCTCGATGGAGAATACGTTCCCAAGGATCGTCGCGCCCTTCGCTCCCTGGATCGTCAGGTCGTGCCGTCCCACGACCTCGATCAGCTCGGCGTAGACGCCGCCCTTCACCAGGATCTTGTCGCCGTTGGCCGCGGCGTCGACGGCGTCCTGGATCGACTCGTGGTCCTTCGGAACCTGGACGGTCTTCCCGAAGACCGTTGTCGCCGGAATGGCGATCAGGATGAGCGCAACGAGGACGATCGAACCTCTCATGCCCTGCCCCCTCTCTCGAATCGCGCCCCCCGCGCGACGATATCGTCCCGCGGAAGTCCGGATTCCGCAAGGCCCGGCGGAGTTGACGCCGCTGTCCGCATGGGCCATCCTTGCCCCGATTCCTGAAGGAGGCACACATGCGGAACCACGTTCTCACGCTCACGGCGGTCCTCGCGCTGGCCGGATGTGTCGTCTCGGACAAGACGACCCCGACGAAGGCCGGTCCCTTCGCGGAGCCGGTCAAGCTGGCGGCCGGGGGCGAGGTCATCGAGGTGGAGGTCGGCCACGCCGACCCCTTCGTCGTCGACCTCAACGGAGACGGGAAGCTCGACCTCCTCGTCGGGCAGTTCGGGGGCGGGAAGCTCCTGTTCTTCGCGAACACCGGCACGAACGAGGCGCCGGTGCTCGCGAAGGGCGAATTCCTGAAGGCCGGGGACGCCGAGCTCAAAGTCCCCAGCGGGTGATGCGTCGGATTCGGCCCGCATGTTGCGGACCTCGACGCGGACGGACACGTTGACATCATTTCGGGCTCCTACCCCGGCGAGCTGTACCGGTTCGCGGGGGACGGGAAGGGCGGCTTCACCGCGGGCGAGAAGATCAAGGACTCGAAGGGAGAGGTCCTGAAGGTCGGCCGGGCGACCGTGACGTGCGTCATGGACTGGGAGCGGGACGGGGACCTCGACATCGTGTCCGGCGACATCGACGGCTCGATCTCGCTCGTCCGGAACGGCAGCGGCGACAAGGCGCTGAAGTTCGACAAGGTGGAGAAGCTCGAGGCCGGCGGAGCGAAGATCAGCACTCCCGGCGGGAACTCCGGCCCGGTGGTCGTCGACTGGGACGGAGACGGGAAGCGCGACCTCGTCGTCGGCTGCGGCGACGGCAGTGTGCTCTTCTTCAGGAACACCGCCGAGAAGGGCGAGCCGGTCTTCGCCGCGGCGGAGACGCTCCTTCCGATCTCGAACACCTGGCGTGCGCGCGGCAGGAAGGATGGCCCGTCGAGCCCCCACGGCTATCGCTCGAAGCTGGCGGTGGCGGACTGGAATGGCGACGGGAAGCTGGACCTCCTCGTCGGCGACGCCTACTCCATCACCGGCAAGGAGCCGGAGTTGACGGAGGAGCAGGAGAAGCAGCGCGACGAGCTCCTGGCGGAGCAGAAAGAGCTGCAGGCGAAGATGCAGCCGTTCTACGAGCACTGGCGGAAGCAGTACGAGGTCTGGTACGCGAAGATTCGCAAGGAGATGGGGCTCGACACGGAGCTCCCGACGCGCGAGTTCTTCGAGACGCTGGAGGGCGAGACGCGCACGAGGTTCTTCGATCTCGTCCGGAAGTGCCAGCGCGAGGACCCGAAGTACGCGGAGTACAACGCACTCCAGGAGGAGATGCGGAAGATCTGGCCGAAGCTGCGGCCCTTCCAGGCCCCGCGCCGCACGGCGGGCTTCGTCTGGCTCTACGCCCGAACCTGACGTCTGCCACATACGGTGTCTACGCTGGATTTGCCCTGACACCGTATGGGGTAGACGGGCGTTTTTTGGACAGGGGTGGTCGGGGTGGGTACGGTGCGGCCGAACCCCGCAGGAGACGCTCCCTTGTCACACCTCAGACCCCTCGTCGCGGCGGCGGCGGTGCTGTTCCTCCTCATCGTGGCGCAGACCGCTTCCGCGCAGGATCCGTTCACGACCTACCGCTTCGGCCAGGTCGGGCCGCGGACGTTCACCCCGGACGAGGAGGGGTTCATGAACATCCTCTCCTACCGGTTTCCGATCGAATCCGAGATCCCCTGGTCGAAGTCCGACGGCGGCTACCGCCTGGCGCTCGGCAGCCTCGACATGACGAAGCTCTGGTACGACCACGAACTCCGGTTCCGGGGGGAACTCTCGAGCGAGTTCTCCATCGCGGTCCACGCCGTGGGCAGCGCGGACCTCGACTCGGACTACGTCTTCATCCAGCCGGTCCTGGAGTGGCACGTCGCCGAGGGGTTCGAGGTGCTCTTCCCGACCTCCGTCGAGTTCGACAAGGGCTACTTCAACTTCGGCCTCGGCGCCCGCTGGCGGGCTCCCGAGCACGGCATCGACTACCTGCAACTCTCCTGGATCCGCGCCGGCGCGCTCTTCGGCTCCCACAAGATCGACCCCGACGAGAGCAGCGTGAACGACCCCGCGGACTGCTTCGAGTTCCAGGGGATGACGAAGATCGGGGACCTCGGCACCTCCAAGCTCAACGTCACCTGGCTCACGTTCTCCAGCTTCACCTACGACGAGGGCGCCGAGACGGAGGAGTACTCGGGCTGGAAGGCGTGGTGGATCCACCAGGTGGACCTCTCCGAGCGGACGCCGCTCTTCTTCGAGTTCACGCTGGACCGGGCCGACGAGGCCCTGGAGACGGACGAGCCCACCGTGAACGAGAGCGAGTACGTCGGGGAATACGAGTACTACCAGGCGCGGATCGAGCTGCACTTCAACTACGGCCGGGAAGGGGACGCCGAGACGAAGGAGCGGATCCGGACCGGCCTCGAGTTCACCTACTACTACTCGGACGACGAGCTGCCGAACGACCCCGAGGAGACGAGCACGCTCCTCCGCAGCGAGGTCACGGTCTTCGGCGGCTACCGCTACCCGTTCAGCGAGACCTTCTCCCTCGACACGATCGTCTACGTGATGGGCCGGAACGCGACCCAGCGGTACCCGAACGACTACGAAGAGGACGGGCGCAACGAGCACGACTTCCAGGCTAAGGTGAACTTCTACCTGCGGTGGGAGATCAACGAGAGCTCGTTCGTCGCCATCACCCCGAGCTTCGAGCTGGACAGCCTCGGCTGGGGCGGGGGCGGATTCCAGCTGGTCTACAACTGGTGATGGCCAACCGGTGATGGCCGGCCATCCGTAGCCACTCCCGCGGAACAGGTCTATGATCCGCCGAATGACCGGCAACGACGAGAGAGCCCCGAAGATCGAGCGGCGGGGGGAAGCGATCCGCCTGCTGACGCTGCTTCTCCTGTGCGCCGTGCTGTTCTTCGCTTTCCTCGGCTCACGCCCCCTCTGGAACGTCAACGAGGGCATGCACTCCGCCACCTCGAAGGAGATGATCCTCACCGGGGACTGGATCACGCCGCACCACAACGGGAAGCCGTTCTACGACAAGACCGTCCTCCACAACTGGTTCGTGGCGATCTCCCTGATGGTCCTCGGGTTCACGGAGGTCGCGGCCCGGCTGCCCGCCGCGCTCCTCGCCCTGGGAACGGTTCTCGTCACGTACTGGATGGGCCGGCGGATGTTCGGGAAGTGGGCCGGCTTCTTCGGCGCCGTCGTCCTCGCCACCTCGGTCATGGTCGTCGTGCTCTCCCAGACGATCATCCACGACTCGAGCCTCTGCTTCTTCGTGACGCTCGCGCTCGCCTTCTTCTACCGCGGGTACTCGGCGGAGGACGGCGGGGGGAAGTGGTTCCTCTTCTCCTGCGCGTCGCTCGGCATGGCGCTGATCGCGAAGGGGCCGGTCGGCCTGGTCCTGCCCGCGGGCGTCATCTTCCTCTTCCTCGCGTTCCGGCGGGATCTCCGGTTCCTCGGGAAGATGCAGTTGCATTGGGGCGTGCCGCTCGGCCTCCTGATCGGCATCCCGTGGTTCGTGGCCATCGGCACGCAGAACGGAGACTGGCTGTACGAGTTCGTCGTGCGCCTCCACCTCGGGAGCTTCCTCGGCCTGGAGTCGGTGCGGATCAACCACCCGAAGCCGTGGTACCAGTACGCCCCTCTCCTGGCCGGCGGTTTCGCCCCCTGGTCGGTCTTCCTGCCGGGCGCGGTCTGGCGGGCCTGGCAGCGGCGGCCCGAGGACGTCCGCGGCGCGACGGCCCTCCTGCTCGTCTGGGCCGGCGTCTACATTCTCTTCTTCTCCGCCGCGACGTCGAAACTCGCGACCTACCTCCTGCCGTGCTACCCGGCCCTCGCGCTGCTGGTCGGGCGCCTCTGGGCGGAGGTCGCGACACGGGACGCCCCGGCCGCGACGGCCCGGCGGTGGCTCACGTGGCCGATCCTCGTGTTCGCCGCGATCCCGATCGCCATCGTCGTCGTCCTGAATGGCGAAGACCTCCCCGTGGAGCGCCTCCGGGACCACTACGGGGTCGGCCTGGCGACGGCGCTGACGCCGATCGCCGCGCTCTTCGTGTGCCTCGCGGCCGCCGCGGTCCTCCTCTGGACGGGCCGCGTCCGACCGGCCTTCGCCGCCGTCGCCGCGTCGATCACGACCTGCTTCGTCCTGCTGGTCCTGCTCATCATCCCGAGCGTGAACTCGGTCCAGTCGTCGCGGAAGCTCGCCGACGAGATGGACCGCCGCGTTCCGAAGGGGGAGAGGCTCGTCCACTACCACCGGGACCGTGACTCGATGCTCTTCTACACGGACCGCAAGATCCGGGTGGTGCGCCGGGCCAAGGCACTGAGGAAGCTCCTGGAGGCCGACCGCCGGGTCTACGTCATCATCTCGGAGCCCCGCTACGACAAGCTGGAGTTCGACTGGCCCGTGATCGCGAAGGAAGGTGAGAACCTCCTGATCTCGAACCGGGAGGACCCGACCCCGCGGGCTGGTAAGATCCCCGGGGAGTGAGGGCCGTGGCCGTGAACGAGTCCGTGCCGCCGTCTGAGAACGCGGCCCCGAACCTCTGGGGCTGGCGCACCTGGGTGAGCCTGGCCGTCGCCTACGGGGCGATCGGTGTGATGGCGTACCTCTCCGACGTCGACTTCGAGAGCGTCTGGCGGAAATTCGTCGAGGCGGACAAGCGGTGGGTGCTCCTCGGACTGCTCGCCCACTACCTCACCTACTACTTCCGCGGCGCGCGATGGAAGTACGTCCTGGGCCACTCGCCGCGGCGCGCGAGCCGGGCGAAGTACGGCCTGATGGTCTTCTTCTACAGCTTTGTGGACAACATGGTCCCCGCGAAGCTGGGCGACCTCTACGCCGCCCACCTCGCGAGGATCAACCTCGGCGTCCGCCGGTCCGCCGCCCTCGGGTCGCTGCTCTTCCTCCGCATGATCGACGGCTGGATCGTACTCGGCCTCGCGGCCATCTCCGCCTGGATCGTCTTCGCCTCCGAGATGCCGGAGCTCGTCTTCTACGCTCTCGTCTTCGGCGCCGCCTTCGCGGTCGTCGCGACCGTGATCATGGTCCTCTTCGGCGTCATGCACCACCGGATGCCCGCGTGGGTGCCGGAACGCGTCACGCGGATGATCCGCGACATACGGGAGAAGATGGTCCCGAGCCGGAAGCACGCATTCCGGATCGTCCTGTTCACGGTCGTCATCTGGGTCCTGGAGGCGCTCTGGATCTACCTCCTCGTCTACGGCTTCGGCCTGGAGCTCACGCTCGTGCAGGTGGTCTTCCTGACCACGATCCCGCTCCTGGCGTCGGCCGTGCCGCTCACGCCGTCCGGGACCGGCTTCGTGGAGATGGCGCTCTTCACGTGCCTGACGGCCCTGCCCGGCGTCGGCGTTTCGAAGGCGCTCGCCGTGTCGATCACGGTGCTGAACCGGGCCATCGACTACTGGCTCCACCAGTTTCTCGGCGCTCTCACGTGGGGCGTCCGGTACCGGCTGGGGCTGTACTCCTGGCGGGAACGGGAGGACGAACCGTCCGACTCCCCGACAGAAGGTTCCGGATAGGCGTCCGGACCGCGTACATTCCCGGTTCGCACTGCTCCCCGAGATCGAGGTAAACGCATGGCGCTCTTCGGCACCGTGCCCCGCCGGGCGGTCAACCTGCCGCCGGGCGCCCTGGGCACGCTGATCGGCAAGTCGGTGAAGGGTCAGGTCATCGACGGCCCGGAGCGGGACGAGTTCGCGACGAAGTTCGCGTCGTGGCTCGGCGCGCCCCACGTCTTCGGGGCCACGAACGGCCGCATGGCCTTCCAGCTCGCGCTGCAGGCGCTGGACATGGAGCCGGGCGGAGAGATCATCTTCCCGGCCTTCACGTTCCCCGTGATGCCGGTCGTCGCGAAGCTCCTCGGCTTCAAGCCGGTCTTCTGCGACGTCGACCCGACGACCTACAACTCCAACGCGGAGCACTTCGAAGCGCTGATCACCGATCGGACCGTCGCCGTCCTCGCCAGCCACATCTTCGGCCAGCCCGCGCCGATCGAAGAGATCGCGGAACTGGTTGGTCCGAAGGGCATCAAGCTGATGGAGGACTGCGCCCACGCGTGCGGCGTCCGCGTCGGCGGGCAGAGCGTCGGGACGTTCGGCGACGCGGGCGTCTTCTCCTTCGCCGAGGGGAAGAACATGCCCTGCTTCGGCGGCGGCGCGATCACGCTGACGGACGACGACGCGGCCGCGCGCGCCGCCAGGATCCTCGAGGGCGCGACGGTGCCCGACGCGAAAGCGGTGAAGCAGAAGGCCCGCGGCATCTGGCTGAAGTGGCTCTTCACGCGACCGTGGATCTTCGCGACGTCCGTCTACCCGGTGCTGCGCCTGAAGCTCGCGACGGGGAAGCCCCTCCTGGACGCCGCCCAGGGCGACGCCCTCATCACGAAGTTCGAGCGGACCAGCACGGGGCTCTCGCCGCTGGTGAACCTGCAGGCCGCCCTCGGCCTGAAGCAGCTCGAGCACATCGAGAAGTTCAACGCGGGCGCCCGGAGGAACGCCGAGGTCCTGTCGAAGCACATCGGCGAGGTCCCCGGCGTTCAGATCCCCTCGCGGGTGGACGACGACCACATCTACGTCTACTACCCGCTCACCGTGGACGCCGACAAGCGGGACGACCTGCGCCACTGGCTGCTCAAGCGCGGTGTGGACACGAAGACGACGGACATGGCGGACTGCGCGATGCTCGCCCCCTTCGTGGCGGACAACCCCGAGGGCCGGCGGGGGCCGAAGGAGGCCTCCGTCCTGGAGATCTGCGTCTACCCGATCCTTTCCGGGAGACAGATGGTGAAGATCGGACGCGCGGTGCGGGCGTGGGCCGGCCTGCCGCCGATCGGAGGTTCTTGACCGTGAAGGGCATCGAGACGGGAGAGGCCGGGCAGAGGCGCTTCTACTCCCTCGACGACTCCACCCTCGCCGCGCTGATGAGAAACCTCGTGGAGGAGGAGCTCTCCGTCGTCGACGGCGGGATCCTCGAGCGCTTCGAGGCCGCGGCGGCGGAACTGTATGGCGCGAAGCACGCGGTGGCGACGGTAAACGGCACCGCGTCGATCCACCTCGCGCTGTTCGCGATCGACCTGATCCCGGGCGACGAGGTCATCCTTCCGACCTACGGCTACTATGCCATGGCGGTGCCCGTCCTCTTGATGGGGGCGACGCCGGTCTTCGCGGACGTCCGCGAGGAGAGCCTGACGATCGACGTCGACGACGCGGCGGCGCTCGTCACGCCGCGGACCCGCGCGATCATCGTCCACCAGCCCTACGGCATCCCGGCGGACTTCGACGCCCTCCGGGCGCTGGCGGACGAGCACGGCCTGGCGATCATCTCCGACGCCTCCCACGCCCACGGCGCGACCTGGCGGAATGAGCCCGTCGGCGCCGCGTGCGAGTTCCTCTGCGCGTCCTACGGGAAGGGCAAGCTGATCACCGGCGGCGAACTCGGCGTCGTCACCGCGAACGACGACGTCCACCGCGACCGGATGCTCCTCTACGGCCACGTGAACCGCGTGCCGAAGGCGCTGATCACGGACGAGTACCGGGACGTCGAGAACGCCGTCGGCATGAAGTACCGGCCGCACACCTTCTCGATGGCGTTCGCCGTGGAGCAGCTGAAGACGTTCGGCGAGCGCATGGGAAAACTCGTCGACAACTGCCGGCGGTTCGAGGCCGGCCTGGCGGACCTGTCGGGTCTCTCGCCCTACGAGACGCCGGAGGGCGGTGGGCGCGTCTACTGGCGCATTCCGATCCGTGTGGACCCGGCCCGGCACCCGGACATCCCCGCGCTCGTCGCGAAGCTCACGGATCTCGGAGTGCCCGCGGAGAAGCGGAACCCGAAGCTCGTCCACGCGCACAACGTGATCTCCGGGTACTACGGCGTCGAGACGAAGCGGGAGTTCCCGGTGGCCGAGCGCGTCATCGCGGAGACGTTCCAGCTGGACTCGTTCCCGCTCTTCCAGGACGGCGCCGTCGATTCGTTTCTCGAGGCCTTCGCGAATGTGGGCTGAACCCGGGAAGGTCCGGAGCCGGCTGCATGTCGGGCTGCTCGTCGGGCTCGTGGCGGTCCTCGGCTGGTTCCTGTTCTTCCACGCTACGGGCCGCCGCCACCTCTGGTCGCCGGACGAGGACGAGTACATCGTCGTCAACCGGGAGATGGTGGAGGACGGCCACTGGATCCACCCGACGGCGAACGGGAAGCCGTACACGATCAAGCCGCCGCTCTTCAACTGGCTGGGCAGCGGCGTGAGTGTCCTCGCCGGCGGCGTCTCGGAACTCACGAGCCGGCTGCCCTCCGCGCTCGCCGCGCTGGCCGGGCTGTTTCTCGTCTGGCGCCTGGGTCGGCGCATGTTCGGAGGACGCGCGGGCTTCATCGCCGCGCTGGTCCTGGCGACCGCTCCGCTCTACGTCGAGTTCGCCCGCTGGATCCAGATCAACATGCTGTCCACGGTGCTCAACCTGTGGGTCATGAGCATGTTCTGGTGGGGCTTCACGACGCCGCGGCACAGGGGTGTCGCGTACGTCCTGATGTACGCGGCCGCCGGGCTCGGCGTCCTGACCATGGGCCCCGTGAACCTCGTCATGCCGGCCGTCGCCATCGGGACGTTCCTCCTCGTCACACGGGACCTCCGGCACCTCCTCTCGATGCGCATCCACTGGGGGATCCTCGTCGTCCTGGCGATCGCCGGGCCGTGGTACTTCACCGTCTGCCGGCGGCCCGAGTACCGCGAGGGCCTCCTCGTGGTGACGAACCTCGACCGGTTCTTCACGGACTCGGTCGGCCACGTCCGTCCGTTCTGGTACTACCTGAAGTCGACGCCGATCTACTTCCTGCCGTGGACGCTGTTCCTCCCCTCGGCGGTGATCGCCCTGCGGACGTCGGAGGGGGAGGAGGACAAAAAGCCCCTTCTCTTCCTGATGACATGGGCCGCGGCGGTCCTCGTCTTCTTCTCCCTCTCGCGGACAAAGCGGAGCGAATACCTCCTGCCGATCTTCCCGGCGCTGGCCCTCCTCGTCGGGTACGTCATCGATCGCGGCCTGACGCGGGGCGTCCACTCCGGGCGGTGGCGGAGCCTGCTCGCGTGGCCCGCGCGGCTGACGGCCGTCTCCGCCG
>JBDLIY010000094.1:0-10833 GCA_039714635.1 Planctomycetota bacterium | reverse complement strand
TCGTGCCTGCGCCGGCGAAGGAGAGCCCCGTCGTGATCCCCCGGCCCGAACCGCCAGAACCGTTTTCCCACGCGGGAAACCGGGCCCGGTTCGTTGGACTACAGAGCCAGACCGACGGGTGAAACGGCGCCGGTCCGCCGTGCTTCACGCCACATGGCCCGGCGATCAACCTGAGCCTTCGTGACAGCCCTTGGGCCGGTCAGTCGAAGCGCCAGGTGCAGTCGGACTCGACCGCCTTCGTTTCGCCGGCCGCGAGCGGGATCGCGTGGTCCCAGCCGATGCGGCGCGTCGCGTGGGTCAGCCCGCCGCGGGGCGGCTCCCGGCCGGACATCACCCGCTCCACCCGCCACATCCACGATCCGGCGGGGAGGTCCGTGAACTCCACCGAGCGATCCGCGCCCGGACCGACCTCCTTCGCGAACGAGTGGCCGTCGACCTCGTAGATGCGCACCACGTAGGGGAACTCCAGGCTCTCCGGGTCGTCCTTGCGGTCCGTGATCGTCACCCGGATCTTCCCGGTCGCCGGGACCAGGTCGATGCGGCCGCAGTCCCGCGTCTCCCCGGCCTTCAGCCGGATCTTCTCGTCCACCGTCTCGTACCCCGCCGCGAGGATCCGCAGCCGGTAGTCCCCGGCCGGCAGCCCCTCGAAGTCGAACTCCCGGATCCCGGGCATCTCCTCCCAGGCGCCGCGGTACACGCTGTTCTCCCCGTCGGACTCGCGAAACTCCCGGGAGACCGGCACCCGCGCGGGACTGCGTGAGAACAGGACGACCTTCGCTTCACGGGAGAGCGTCCCCCCGAGGGTGGCCGTCGCGTCCAGCGGCACCACGGCGAGGCGCTCCTCCGGACGGAAGTCGAAGCCCTGGATGGCCCCCGCGAGGCCGGGCAGGCTCACGCGGATGTCGTACGTGCCGTACTCCATGCCGAGCAGGGGGTGCGGTCCCTCGCGGACCGGGCGGTTCACGGCGAGCACCTCCTGCCCGAGGTTGTCGTAGAGCCGGATCCGTGCCATCCGGTTCTCCACCGACCCGGGCAGGCGGAAGTCCACCATGAGCGTGTCCGTGACGGCGTCGGTCGTCGAAACGACCAGCTTCACGTACGGACACGGCAGCCGGTCCACCTCGTACGGGATCCCCTCGAGGTTCTCCGCGTGGGCGAAGAGCGGCAGCGCCGCCTCCACCCGGAACGAGACGAGGCCGCGCTCCCCGCTCACGCCCTCCGCGAGGATCTCGCCCTTCGCGTTCCTCACGAAGAGCGGGATCCCGGTGAGCAGCCGTCCCTCGGAGTCCAGCACCTCGCCGGTGATGTTCGGCGGCGGCGCCTCGATCGCCGGCGCGTCCGGCTCGCGGATCTCGATCCGGAGTTCGCGGCCCGGCGCCGCCTCGACGCGGTCCGGAGCCGTGAACCCGGGTCGTCCCGGCGGCACGACATCAAGGCTCCAGCGCCCGCGCGCCGGGAAGAGGCGGAGCACGAACGATCCGTCCTCCGCCGTGTACACCACGGGGGTCTCGTGGGCCGTGCCCGGAGATACGATCCGGGCCCGGACCTCGGCCCCGGGAAGAGGAGCGCCGGCCGCGTCGAGAACGCGACCCATGGCAAGGCAGCCCGTATCGGGCAGGGCATCTGGTGAGGGGAGGGGAGTCGGTTCCCCGCCGGTGGACGCGAGCAGGGCCAGAGCCACTGCGACGAGTGCCACCGAAACCATTGCGACCGGCGCCAGGTTCTTCATGTCTGTCTCTCCTGCTTCTAGACCGTCGTCGAGTCCTCGCCTCCGGTCGACGGGGGCAGGGGATCTTCGTCGTCCTCTTCCTCCTCGTCCAGCAGCTCGGGCTCGGGCAGATCCTCCTCCGGCGTGTCCGTCGGGACTTCCCGCTTCGTGACGATTCCTCCGGAGGGCGGGGTCGTCTTCGACGCCTCGATCTCACGGCGTCCCCCCGACCCGATCTTGAAGGTGTCGCGAACCGGGATGCCCTCGAATGTGCAGCTTCCGATCATCTTCAGGTCGACCCGGAGCTCGCCATAGGCCGTCGCGCACGCAATGCCGATCCTCGTGCTCGCCGAGGCGCGTGCCTGGACGTCCGTGTCGATCCGGATCCGGCACTTCGTCCCGGTCCCGGTCGTCTTCTTCGGCACCTTCGTCGTGAAGTTGTCCACGCCGATCTCGAGGCAGGAGCTCTCCAGCGAGATGCCGAACTCGGAGGGAGCCTTGAGGGAGTACTTGACGTCCGCGGTGTCCGCCGCGCCGAGCTGACCGGCGCCCATGTTCTTGTGGTTCCCGCTCACCTTGATCAGGTGGAGGGCCTCGACGATGGCCGTTCCCTGGAGGTTCACCGTAGCCTCGGCCTGGGCGGTGCCGTGGATGTTGGTCTCGATCGACCAGGCGTGGTTCTTCGCGTTCGCGGCGCCCACGAACGTGAGCTCGTACCAGACGGTGTCCGCGTCGCTGCCGGCGCCGTCCTGATCCGCCGCGAGAGGATTGGAGATGCAGGCCAGGTCCGTGTGCGTGACGACGGCGTGGGCGATCACCCGCATCTTGGCCGGATTGCCGGTCACGATGCCGTACGTACCGGGCGCCGTCTCGTCGCTGCCGTAGCGGACGGCCTGCCAGGATCCGGCGTGGCCCAGGGCCGTCGTGGCCAGGACCAGAAGGACAATAAGGGTGCGCATTCGGGTTCTCCTTCTTCGAGCGCATCGTCTCGGACGCCGGGGCCGTCATCGACCGCCTCCCGGAAGTACGTCGCGTGAGAAGGCCGAGAGGACTCGGCAAAATCGGAAATATTTTCCCGACCCGCCGCGGCCCGCCCCGGAACGAGGCGCGCCGGCCGCGTTCCCGACGCGACCGGCGCGTGTGCTCGCTCCTGCTACTCGACCGCCGGAGAGTCCGCCCCTTCGGTCGTCGGGGGCGGCGGAACCTCGTCCTCCGGCTCGTCGTCCTCGTCCTCGACCGGCGGCTCGTCGGACTCTCCCGGCGGGGGGGCGGCGCCCGGAATCGGCGGCGTCGTGACGCCCCCGGGCCCGATCCGGAAGCGGTCCGTGATCCGGAACGCGCCGATCGTGCAGGTACCCGTCATCTCCAGGTCGACCCGGAGGGTGGCCTTGAGGATCGCCTCCGCGGTCCCGATCACGGCCCTCGCCGAGCCCGACGCCAGCACGGCGGAATCGATGCGGACGCGGCACTTCTTGCCGGAGCCCGTGGTCTTCTTCCAGGTCTGCGTCGCGAAGGCGTCGTTTCCGAGCGCGAGGATTGTGTCCACCGTCTCGTCACCGAAACCGGAGGGCGCCAGGAGTGAGAACTCGACGTCGGAAGTGCTCGCCGCCCCGAGCCGGCCGCGGCCCGAGCTCCGGTGGTCTCCCGTCACGCGGATCAGGTTCAGGGACTCGATCACGGCCCGGCCCATAACCGTGGCCTTCGCCGTGGCGGTTCCCTGGCCGTGGATGTCGGTCTCGATCGACCAGGCGTGGTTCGTCGCCGTGCCGTCGCCGCAGTAGGAAAGCTCGTACCAGACCGTGTCTTCATCGGCTCCGGCTCCGAACTCGTCGGGTGAGCCGGCGTCGGTCTTGACGAGCGCGGCCGCGTGCGTGGCCATCGGGACGGCGACCACGTCCATCTCCCGCGCGTTGCCGCACGAGGTGTCCACGGCTTCGCTCCCGGGCTCGTCGTCGTCGTTCTGTCGGAGGATCTGCCAGGTCCCGGCGTGAGCCAGGGTCGAGGCGGCCAGTATCAAGAGGATCGTCAGGGTGCGCATTCGGGTTCTCCTTTCTCGAACTGTCGATCGCCTCCCGGAAGCACGTCGCGCGAACCGCCGATCCGTCTCGGAGAATCGGAATCTTTCCTCTGCTACGATTGGGGAATGAAGCTCGCCGTCCTCCTTCTCGCCTCGAGCCTGTCCGGCCTCGTCACGGATCATCTGAACGCTCCCGCCGGCTCCGAGGCGGAGGCGCAGGCCCTGGCGGAGATCCGTGTCTGGTGGGAGAAGGACCCGACCGTCGTCGTCGAGGCGGTTCGCAACCGCGTCGTCTTCCCCGCCGCGAAACCGGGCCTCTCGATCACGAAGATCCGCCTCCGGTCGCTGCCGAAGGACAAGGACGCCCCCGATCGGAACGAAGTCGCGATCCGGGTGCCGAAGGGCTACGACCCGGCGAAGAAGCACCCGCTCTTCCTGCTCGTCCACGGCACCGGCGGGTTCGCGGACGCGGAGGCGAAGCAACTCGGGCCGCTCGCGGACAAGTACGGCTTCCTCCTCGTCGCCCCCCAGGACGAGTTGAAGCGCGCCGGCGGCGGCTGGGGCTACACCGACTACGAGTTCGAGATGCACCGCGCCGCCGTGCTCTGGGCGAAGAAGAACTACAACGTCGACGATCGCCGCGTCTTCGTCTCCGGCGGATCCCGCGGCGGCCACGCGGCGTGGGCGCTGGCCGCGACGTGGCCCCACGTCTTCGCCGGCGCCGTCCCGATCGTCGGCGGTCCGCGGAACCACTTCTTCCGCTACCTGCCGAACCTCCGCCACGTCCCCGTCTTCGACATGCAGGGCGCGAAGGACCAGCCGGGCCTCGTCGAGAACGTCCGCGACGCCGTCGCGCTCCTTCGCGAGTGGAAGTACGACGTTCGCTACGAGGAGGACGCGGAGTCCGGCCACTACTACCCGGTGGACTGGGAGGTCGTTCGCGAGTGGGCGAAGGGCCGCGCGAGGCCCGGGCACCCGAAGCACGTCACCCTCGTCACGTCGCGGAACGACCGCGCCCGCGCCTACTGGATCCGCCTCGCCGGCCTCGACGAGAGGAAGTTCGCGAAGGTGAAGCCGCCGGTGAACCGGAGTTCGAAGCCGCTGACGCGCGCGGAGATGCAGGGGCTCGTCCGGGACAACTACGCGAAGTACGCGGCGCGTGTCGACGCGACGGTCGAGGGCAACGTGATCGACCTGGCGGTGGTGAAGGCGCCGAGGGTGATCGTGTCGCTGGCGCCCGGCCTCGTGGATCTCGGTCAGAAGGTGATCATCACGGTCAACGGCCGGCCGCGGGAGCGGCGCGTCTTCAAGCCCGATCTCGAGACGATGCTCCGCCGGGTGAAGGAAACGGGCGACCGCGACCTGCTCTACCCCGTGGAGGTCGAGGTCCGCGGCACGAGCCGGTAAACCTGCTAATCGGGGTCAGACCCCGATTAGCAGATTCCCGGCTTTGACTCCACGCAATCGACTCGATAGCTTCATTGACTCTTCTGCCGGGGAGGGCGCGATGGAAAGTGACTTCAAGGAGCTCTGGAACGCGGGCAACGGCGACCTCATCTATGGGGACAGCGGCACGCGGATGGCCTACTTCAGCGGCGCCGGGATGTCGATTCCCCAAGGGAAGTTCGCCTACATGGACGACTTCAACAACAACTTCTTCTGTCCGATCCTGGGCACGCTGAACCCGCTCCAGAAGAAGCAGACGATCGACAAGCTGGTGGAGGCCGTGGAGGACGCCGCGTTGAAGTCGGGCGTCGGCAACTACATCCGGGGAATCTGGAACCACAAGTACTCCCCGAAGAACGCGCTGAGCCTGAACCCCGTCGTCCTGCTCGAGAAGGAAGGCTACATCTCCGTCGTGAAGGCGTACCAGAAGCTGATCCGCGAGGATCCGACCAGGGCCAAGATGCACCGGGGCAACCTGTGGGCGGTGGTGAAGAAGGCCTACGAGAGCAAGGCGATCCGTCGGGGCTGCAAGTACGGCCTGCTGATGATCATCCACGGCCTGAACGAGTCCTTCCCCAACGCGCGGATCCACTTCGCCCTCGACGGGCTGAGACTCGGCCAGATCGCCCGCCGGGAGACCTACACCGCCAAGGTCGGCGGCCACGAGTTCCAGCGCTTCTCGATCACCGGGACCGAGCTCCGCTCCCTCTGTCGCCAGTGGCAGTCGATCAAGCTCTCCTCGGAGAAGATGTCGAGGCTCGTGTTCTACGTGAACGGTGGCGTGGTCGGTCCTCCCTGGCTGGACAGCTGGAACAAGACCGACGTCAACGGCGGGACGTGCGTCAACGACGCGAAGGACTGGCGGCCCTATCTTCAGAAGCACACGCCGCAGGTCCGGGACGAGAACCTGTTCCGTGAGTTGACGCACGTGGAGCCGCCGCCGGTCCCGAGCCGGGCGAACCGCCCGGCGCCCCCGACGTTCCCGACGGCGCCGCAGCAACCGGAGACGCACGCGCAGAAGTTCGCTCGGATCCGGGACCGTTTCGAGAGCGGGCAGGCGTTCCGGTCGTAGGGCGGCCACCGCACTTCTGCTAATCGGGGTCTGACCCCGAATAGCAGATTCACGCGGCCGGATGCGTCCCGGCCACCGGCGGGATTCCGCTACCGCCTCGTCCCCGCCATCCGCCGCAGGTCCCGGATGATCGGCGTCAGGTCCGAGTCCTCATAGCCCAGCTCCATCGCCTTCTCGCAGTTCCGGGCGGCCTCCGCGTAGCGGCCGAGCTTCTCCAGCGCCAGCGCGGCGTTGAACCAGGAGTAGGGGAGCTCGGGATACGCGAGAATCGAGGCGTCCGCCGCCGCGAGGGCGGCCTCGTAGTCGCCCAGGATCACCAGCGCGTTCGCCTTCTGGGAGAGCGCCGCCGCTCCGATCCGGCCGACGGGCAGGCGGATCTGATCCCGGTGGAGCGCCACCAGTGCGTCCGCGTGGCGGATCGTCTCCCGGGCGTACTTCCGGGCTCTCGCCTCGTGCTCCCGGCCGCGCACCGGTCCCGCTTCCCGGGCGGCATCGAGCTCCTCGTGCGCCCGCCCGAGCGCCGCGTCCGCCAGGTGGCCGAGGGAGCGAGGCGTCTCCGTCACCCGCGCGGCGGAGGCGAAGAGCTTCTCGTCGGTCTGCCAGTCGAGGCAACGGACCGCCGTCAGGGCGAAGAAGCAGGCGAGCACGGCGACCGTCAGCCGCGTCCGGGCCAGGTACGGCGCCGCCCAGACCGCGATCCCGATCGACGGCAGGTAGAGAAAGCGCTCCGCGGTGGGGATGCCGATGGGGCGGAGGAGGTTCGACACCGGCAGCAGCAGGACGAAGAACCAGAGGAACGCGAAGCGCGCCCGTGGCCCCGCGAAGACCGACGCGATCCCGATGGCGACGACCGCGACGATCCCGATCGCCGAGCCGGCGTCGAGGGCCGGTGTCGCCGGGACGTGGTAGTCGATGACGAGCGCGACGGGGAAGAGGAGTTCGGAAAGGTAGTAGAGGAACCCGCGCGACATCGTCAGCAGGTTCGCGCCGTACGAGCCGCCCCACCAGGAGTCGAGGTGGCCGAAGCCCGCCATCTCGCCGCCACCGAGGAAGAAGAACCAGAAGACCGTGTAGCCGGCGCAGAGACCGCCGTAGATCGCGGTCCAGCCGAGCCGGATCCGCTCGCCGCGCAGCCGGTCCGCGAGGAGCACGGCTCCGGGGAAGACGACGGCCGCCTCTTTCGAGAACAGCGCGAGCACGAGCACACCCGCCGCGAGCCGCCTCCGCCCGTCGAGGTGCAGGATCAGCGCCCCGAGGAACGCGACGAGCACCATCGCGTCGGCCCGGCTGGTGATCCAGGCGACGGATTCCGTGTGGACGGGGTGGAGCGCGAACGCGAGCGCGCCGTAGAAAGCCGCCGCGTCGCTGTCCAGCAGTCGTCGGATCAGCCCGTACACCAGCAGCGCCCCCGCGAGGTGGTAGAGCAGGTTCCGCAGGTGCGGGAAGAACGGCGTGTTCCCGGCGATCGCCCGGTCGATCGCGAAGTCGAGCGTGCGCAGCGGCCGGTAGATGCCCTCCCAGCTCTCCTCGGCGACGGTCGAGGGATCCGTGAAATAGAGCATCGGCGTGAAGGAATCGAGGGCGGTGTTCTCCTCGACAAAGCGGTGGTCGTCGTAGACGTAACCGCCGGCGAGAGCAGGGAGATACGCCAGAAACGCCAGCACGGCGATCACGATTCGGGCGAGGATGCGGGTGCGCGGGACCGGGGCGGGGGCCTGAAGCATCTGCACGCGCGGACCGTAGCAGAGGGGAGAAACCCTGAGAAGCGGAATTCGAGAGGCGCCGGAACCGTCCAAAGTCAGGCCCCTCGCGGTTCTTGACCGGGATCCGGGACCTGCCTAGCCTGCACGGTTCTCATCTGTTTCTGACGTCGAAAGCGGCGCAACGAGTCCATGAACAACAAGAACAACAAACTGATCCGCAAGCGGAAGTGGGTGAAGTGGGTGATGTGGCCCGCCGTCATCCTCGTCGCGCTCTACGCCGTCTTCGCCTTCGCGCTCTTCGACCCGATCTTCATGGGGTCGGTGGACCGCCTCGAGTCCCTGCTGCCGGGCGACTCGAAGGAGTGCGTGACCTACTTCCTGCAGGCGAAGTGGGGCGACCTGCGCTCCTCGGACTTCTTCCGCGAGAGCTTCCTCGAGAATCCGGTCCGCGGGAAGGTGGAGAAGGCCTTCCGCCTGGAGGAGGACCTCTACGGCCCGATCGGCGAGATCGAGACCCAGATCAACGACAGCATGCCCGGGTTCCTGGGCGGGTTCAGCATCCTCGATGACCTCGCCGGGCAGGAGGTCGTCGTCGCCGGCTACCTCACGGGCCGGGGCGATACGGTGGACGACAAGATCCGCAACTCGCCGTTCGTGGCGCTGACGCGGATCACGTTCAAGGCCAAGTTCATCGAGGCGCTGAAATACGGGTTCGTGCGGGACCAGGTGCCGGGGCTCCGCCAGCGCGCGGACTGGTTCGAGTACGACCTGGTGGAGGGCGCCGGGCAGGACCGCGAGGAGCGCGATCGCTACCGCTACTTCGCCCGCATCAAGGACGTCCTCGCCGTCTCCAACGACGAGGAACTGATCGAGAAGGTCACGCAGTTCGGCTCGTCCTCGGGCCTCTCCCGCGAGAGCCTGGCTCAGCACTGGTGGTTCTACTACGACACGCGCTCCCCGGGCGAGGCGAGCCCGATCAACTTCTGGGTGCGCGTCTCGCAGGCCGACATCGACCTCGGCCGCATCCTCGACGGCCACCGGTCGGATGCCCGGGGCGGCCCCACGGACTTCATCCGGTCGCTCTTCCCCGTTCCCTACACCACCTCGGTTCTCGTCCGCGCGGGGGCGGAGGACACGCACCGGATGCCCATCCACGGCGTCATCCGCCTGCGCGAGAAGATCCCGGACTCCTACGGGCACATCAAGGGCGTCCACCGCCTGCAGGGGATCGACGTGCGGAAGGCCGCGAGCGACGCGGCGGCGATGATCCCGTCCGACGGCACCTTCGCCTTCTCATGGCTGAAGATGGCGCCGCGGGACTTCTTCAAGTCCTTCTTCTCCTCTCTCGACGAGGAGACGCGCCTGATGATGTTCGGCAACCCGGCGCAGCCCGCCCGGTCGAACCCGGACAAGTGGAGCGACGACGAGATGGCGGGCCGCCTCGGCGACTGGTTCGAGGAGGGCGTCACGGTTGCCCTGGCCCGCAATCCGGAAGCGGACAAGACCGACTTCGACACCTGGGAGGGCGGAACCCCGAAGCCGCTGCCCACGGTCACGCTCGCCCTGAAGGTCCGCGAGGGCCTGAGCGGCCGGATCCCCGCGTTCATGACGAAGCACCAGGACCGGTTCGGTTGGGACGCGCCGAAGAAGGAAGAATCCTCGACGGGCGAGCTCTACCGCCTGCCGGTGGCGGGCCTGGACAAGACGCTGGCCTATCAGCAGCCGGCTTTCGCCCTCGTGAACGGGACGTTCCTCTTCTCGACGAACATCGACGGTCTCCGTCGCGTGCTCGACGTGATCGGCGGCCGGGCGGAGCCGATTTCGAAGCTCCGGTCCTTTGGCGAGGCGATCGAGACGGTGGGAAGGACGGGCAACACCTTCCTCTTCGTGGACGGCGATCGCCTGATGCCCTATCTGAGGGACCGCCGGCACGGTTGGGCCTTCGACGAGACGATGATCGACAAGCGCGAGATCCGCAAGCAGGCGATCATCGAGTTGACGGAGCAGTACGAGGAGTGGACGAA
This sequence comes from Planctomycetota bacterium, assembly GCA_039714635.1. Classification (GTDB taxonomy): domain Bacteria; phylum Planctomycetota; class JAJSAM01; order JAJSAM01; family JAJSAM01; genus JBDLIY01. Next base: position 863 of record JBDLIY010000094.1, on the reverse strand, counting down.
CAAGCGCATCCAGGAGGAGGCGGACCGGCGCGTGGAGGACCGCGACTTCACGATGAAGCGCGACGACTTCCCGACCGCGATCAAGCTCTACCTGGAGCGTCTCGGTTTCGTCGAGCCTCTCGACTGGTTCGCCCTGACGACGAAGGTCTCGGGCGACACGGGCGGCCCGCGCATCGAGGTCAAGGGTGAGTTGCGGCTCCGCGCGCCGGCCGGTGGCGGCTCCGCGGAGTGAGCGACCACCACGACCACGCGCACGGCCACGGCCACGCCTGCGACCACGGCCGCGACGCGAACCGCCGCACGTTGATCATCGTCCTCACGGTGACGGCGGGCTTCATGTTCGTGGAGTTCGCCGGCGGCCTGCTGACGAACTCGCTCGCGCTGCTCTCCGATGCCGGTCACATGCTGACGGACGTGGCGGCGCTCGCGCTGTCGCTGTTCGCGGTGTGGATTGCCGGTCGCCCGGCGAACTCCCGCAAGTCCTTCGGCTATCACCGCGCGGAGATCCTGGTCGCCCTGACCAATGGCGTTGCGGTGATCGTGTTGGCAGTGTTCATCGTGGTGGAGGCGATCGAGCGTCTGGGCGCGCCGCCGGAGGTGCGGAGCGGCCCGATGCTGGTGGTGGCGACGATTGGCCTGCTGGTGAACGTCTTTGCGGCGTGGAAGCTGCATGGTGGTGCGAAGGGCGGGAGTCTGAACCTGGAGGGTGCGTTCCTGCATGTGATGGGGGACTTGCTGGGTTCGGTGGGCGCGATCGTGGCGGCGGTGGTCATGTTGACGACGGGATTCCGCCTGGCGGACCCGTTGGTGTCGTTCTTCGTGGCGGCTTTGATCGTCACGAGTGCGTTCCGGCTGATCCGGAA
>JBDLIY010000093.1:0-10909 GCA_039714635.1 Planctomycetota bacterium | reverse complement strand
ATCGCGCAGGCCGCGGCCGCCGCGCCGGTCGGGGACCTGGCCCCCGTCGAGCTCGGGCCGGGAGCGAAGCTGCCGCGGTCCCGCACCCACGACGACCGCGCGGAAATCGACCTCCCGTTCCTCATGGATCACACGATCGATCCGTTCCGGGCCCCCGACTTCCTCTGCATGGGCGGGACGGGGTGGTACGAGTCGCCGCTGCGCTGGCTGGAGGGCGACTGGGGAGAGATCTTCCGGGACCGGACGACGGACCGGCTCACCGCGTTCATGACGGAGCGGTTCGAGGAGTTCCTGGCGCCCCGCTACCTGCTCGTCTTCCGCACGCACGAATTCCGCGTCCCCGGGAAGGTCGAGGAATTCGACGATCCGGAGAAGGGCATCATCGGCGAGAAGATCGTCGGGTCCTTCGAGGCGGGCTCGGTCGCGGGCGACGTCCTGGTGTTCGAGGTCGCCACGAAACGGCTCCTGGGCGGAGTCGCGTTCACGGGGAAGAACTCCGGGCAGGTCGACACGGAGAGGTTCAAGACCGATCCCGGGTACCTGCGGACGGACCTGAGCCGCAGCGCCGCGTACCAGGTGGAGCAGGCGCTGAAGCCGTACGTCGCGGATCGCTGATCGACCGCGCGGCGGCCGACCGTCTCAGCCGTCGAGGAACCCGTCCTCGAGAGGCGTCAGGTCCAGCCCGCCCGGGGACGGCCTCGTCGGGTTCCGGACGTGGTGCCGGAACGTGAAGAAGGAGACGGCCAGCAGCGCCAGCGCGATCAGGAGGTGCCTGAGGATCCGGCCCGGGCTGTCGTGATGGATCCCGTGGCTCATGCGCCGGGCGCTCGCCCAGTCGAGACCGCTCTTCCGGACGCCCGGGAAGTCCGGCAGGCTCAGCTGCCCCTTCGCCACGACGGTGTCCCCGGTCAGTGACACCTTCTCCGGGCTCACGTCGAGCGGCTCCCCGGCCACCGCGCGCCGGGCCAGTTCGGGCCACCGCTCCTTCACCTCTTCGCCCTGGAAAACCGCGACGAGCCGGAGTTTCGAGAGGTCGAGGGGGGCCTCGGCGTCGCGACTCCGGTTCCATTCCTCGAGTTGGTCGTCGCTGACCACCGGCGCGGTCAGCTGGAAGAGTCTCCGCTCCTCACCGCGCCCGGAGAGCCAGGCGCGGGCACGGGCGAAGACGAGGTTGCCGTTCGTGACCGCGAGGTACATGGCATCGGGGAAGCCGTCCCGCTCGATCGAGCCGATGTCCGTCGCCGTCGCGCTGAACTCCACCCGCCCCGTCGCCACGGGGACGAGCACCAGGACCAGGTAGACGACTCCGGCGAGGCCCGCGCCGAAGGCGATGAAGAGGCGCCGGGTCCCGGAGGACGCCGATCCGAGCGGCTTCCGCCTGCTTCCCATGACGATCCTAAGCCCCCACCGCCTCCGCGAACGTCCGCCTCAGCTTCATCAGCGCCCCCACGAACTCGTCCGCGAAGCGGTCCCTCGGCCGGGCGAGCGTCACCTCCTCGTCCGCCAGGATCCGGCCGCCGCCCAAGACCAGGACGCGGTCCGCCAGCTGGAGGGCCTCCTCGATGTTGTGCGTCACGAAGACGATCGTCATCTTGCGCTCGCGCCAGATGTCGAGGAGGACGTCCTGCAACTTCATCCGCGTCTGGTCGTCCAGCGCGCCGAACGGCTCGTCCAGAAGCAGGATCTCCCGGCCCCCCACCAGCGCCCGCGCAATCGCCGCGCGCTGCTGCATGCCGCCGGACAGTTCATACGGCCAGGCGCGCCGCGCGTCCGTCAACTTCACGAGCTCGATGGACTCGCGCGCCGCCTCGCGAGCCTCCGCGCGACCCATCCCCCCCATCTCCAGCGGAAACGCGACGTTGCCGTCGACCCTCCGCCACGGGAGGAGACTGTTCTGCTGGAAGACCATGCCGGCCTCGCGGTCGAGGTCGACCGTGCCGCTCGTCGGCGTCTCGAGACCCGTCATGATCCGGAGCAGCGTCGTCTTGCCACAACCCGTCGGGCCGAGGAGGCTGACGAACTGGCCCGCCTCGATGTGAAGGTCGATCCCGCGCAGGACACGGTTCTCCGGCTGGCCGTTCGATCCGAAAGTCTTCGAGAGGCTCTCGACAGAGATCATCTCACCGCTCCTTCGCCTGCCAGCGGCCGACGCGAGCCTCGATATGGCCGAGGAGCGCGTTGATGAGAATGCCCATCGCGCCGATCACCGCGATGCTCGCGAAGGCGTACTGGTACTCGCTGACCTCGTGCGCCGTCGTGATCATGTAGCCGACGCCCGACTTCGTGCCGGGGAAGAACTCCGCCGCCACGATCACCATCCAGGCCGTGCCCATGCCGATCCGCAGACCCGCCACGATCGCCGGCATCGCGGCCGGGAGGACGACGTGGCGGAAGATCTGCGCCTCGCTCGCGCCGTTCGTCCGGGCGACCTCGACGAAGAGGGTCTTCACGTTCGTCACGCCGTGGACCGTGTTCACGAAGATCGGGAAGAAGGCGCCGTACCAGGTGATCGCGATCATCGCGATGCCGAGATGGCCCGCGAGGTCGTGACGCCAGGCGTCGTCACCCCAGATCAGCGTGCCGATGCTCGACAGGCCGAACATGATGATGAGCACCGGGAGCCAGGCGACGGGGCAGATCGGGCGGACGGCCTCGATCGACGGGGCGAAGATCTCGCGGATCAGGCGGACGCGGCCGACCAGGATGCCGAGCGGGACCGCGGTGATCGTCGCGAGGCCGAATCCGCAGAGGACGCGGAGCAGGCTGATGAGCGCGGAGTGCGCGAGGGAGTAGCTGTCGAGGTTCGGCGGCTCCGCGAACGGGTGGGCGAGGACGTCCATCACCTCGCTGATCCGGGGGATCGTGCCGTGGCTCGAGAGCGACGCCAGGTGCCAGAGCAGGAGGACGACGAGAGGCGGCAGCGCGCCGAGAACGATCGCGCGAGCCAGCCGCCCCTTCGTCTTGCCCTCGCCGCTCATCTGCCCTCGATGACCTCGTTGATGAGGGTCAGGTCGTGGCAGAGTTCGAATGCCTCCTCGAAGCTCCTGCCCTTGATGGCGCCCTTGAACTTGCCGACCTCGTTCATGATGCCGAACCAGGTCTCGAGGCCCTTGCGGTAGGCCTCGCCCGGCTCCATGAGGTAGACGATGTTCGGGACACTTTCGAGCTCCACGGCCATGGGCTTCTTCGTCCACTCCGCGGCAAGCATGCCGGCGGCTTCGGGACTCTCCTGGATGAACTTCGTGGTGTTGTACATCATCGCGAGGAGCTTCTTCAGCACCTCCCGGTGACCGTCGATCGTCGCCTGCGTGGCACAGACGCAGCAGCAGGGATGGTTCTTCCAGCGGCCGTCCGGCGGGAGGTCGCCGAGCAGGCTGACGATCTTCCCGACGTTCTTGCTCTCCGCGATGCTGCCGAAGGGCTCGTTGATCACGACGCCGTCGACCGCCCCGCTCTCGAGCAGGGGGACGGTGTTCTTCGCGCCCTTGAGGTGGACGAGTTCCACGCCACCCTCCGGCGGAGCCGCCTCGCTGTGCGGGATCCCCTCGTGGTCCAGGGCGCCCATGAAGACGAGCTTCGCCACGGCGACGGGCGCCTTGTAGCCGATCTTCACCGGCTTCTTCGACTCCTTCACGTACTGCACGAAGCCCGCCCAGTCGTCGACCGGGATGTCGGGCCTCAGGAGCAGCATGTCGCCGTCCACGTTGAGCGGGGAGAGGACGCGGAACGGCGCGCCCTTGTCGACGAAGAAGACGACGGCGGGGATGCCGCCGAGGCCGACGTCGATCTCGCCGCGCTCCATGGCCGCCGGCATGTTGGAGCCGCCGCCGACCTTGGTGAGGTGAAGCTCCGCGACGGCCTCGTCGCCGTCCATGAGGTCGTAGACCTCGCGGGGTTTCTTCTCCTTCAGCCACACGCCGCCGCGCTCCTTCAGGAGCTTCGGCTGGAGCGCCGCGACGTAGAGGGCGATCTGGTGGTCATGGCCGACGTGGCCGATCGTGAGCTTCGGAAGCTCGGCCGGAGCGTCGGGCGTCTGTCCCGGGGTCTTTTTGGGCTCGACCTCCGCCGTGCAACCGGCGAAGGCGAGCCCGATGACCGCCAGGACCAGCAGGGACTTGCCGTACATGGTCCTTTCCCTTTCCTCAGAACTTCAGGCAGAAGCACAACTGGACGCGGAGGTTGTTGAAGTTGTCCTCGGCCTTGTAGTCCGTCTTCATGGAGTCGACCTCGAGACCGATCCAGGCGTCCTTCTTGAGGCTGTAGTGGACGTTGGCGAAGATGCTCGAGTTGGCGCTGCGGTCGCCGTCGTCGAGGTCGCCGTCGACGAGGTCGACGACACCGGCGCCGATGACGAACTTCCAGTACTTGTCCATCTTCCAGACGGCGTTGATGAACCAGCCGCTGGCCTCGATCTCGGCTTCCTGCGCCGCGTTGTAGTCGTAGCCGAGGGAGGCGTTGTAGGAGGAGGCGGCCTGGGAGGTGTAGACCTCGGCCAGGATCTTCAGCTTCTTCGAGATCGGGAAGAGGATGTCGAGACCGATCAGCCAGGTGTCGTACTCCTCGTCGCCGGCGGCGAGGTCGGCCTCGCGCTGGCCCATCACGCCGCCCAGGCCGATCACCATCGGCGGGGCGTCTTCGAAGAGCTTCCACGCGATCGAGGCGCGCCACTGGAAGTCCGGGATGCCGGCGTCCTCGCCGTCATCGTCGCCGAAGCCGTCGATGTCCTTGGCGATCGGGTCCGCGATGGCGATGGCGATGTCCCACTTGCCGTCGTCGCCCATCTGGCCGGTGTAGGTCCCGCGGACCTGCGGGCGGCGGTAGGCGGCGTTGCCCTGGTTCCAGCCGACGGCCGTGTTCAGCTTCTGCTGCTGGTGCGGCAGCGGGAGGTCCCACGCCTGGCCGGCGAGCAGTTCGATGCCGTTCTCGAACTCGAAGTTCATGAAGGCGTGGCGCAGGCGGACGCCGGCCTTGTTCTCGGGGCTGCCGCCGTAGAAGTCGATCTCGAACTTCGCGGTGGCCTTCGGGCCCCAGCTCTCCGGGGCGGCGTAGGTGAAGCCGAAGCGGGTGTGACGAGCGGTCATGTTGAACTCGTCGTCGTCGTCCCCGTCGGGCTGCTTCTCCACCCACATGGCCGTGTTCCCGTCGTTCGTCCGGGCGGAGTCCATGGCCATGTCGAGCTTGAAGTGGCCGTAGAACTTGAGGGGTTGGTTGGCGAGGAACTCCTCGACGTCCGCGACGGTCGAGGAGAAGGACTCGCCTTCGGCCTCGGTGTCGGCCTCGGTGTCTGCCTCGGCCTCGGCCTCGGGAGCGGCTTCCGTCTCAGCCTCGGCCTTTGGCGCGGGGGCATCGGGCGCCTCGTCCGCGGCGAATGCGGGCGCTGCGAGGAGCGCCAGTACGAGCAGCCAGCCAGCAAGCCTTGTCATCACTTCTCCTTCCATGGAGAACCGGCGGGGAGGGGGAATCCCCGAACGGCCGGTGGTCCCGGAAGGGAAGGGGGAGTGCGCGCCGGGTGGCGCAGGGGAAAGCGGGCAGCTATTCCACGCGGGCACCGGCGCGTGCGTCCCGGACATCTCTCCGGGAACACCGGTCCATCGGGAGCGCCCAGCGCTCCCCACAGCCGGTTCAGTGCCGATACAGGCGATTCATGCCCAGTCCTTGAAAACGAAGTCCTGCGGTCCCGAAGCGAGGGTAAGGAAACCGCCAAAGCCAATCAACAAAACGAATGGGGCCCGAATCTGCTAATCGGGGTCAGACCCCGATTAGCAGTTTTCCGAAATCGGCGAGACCGGACCGGCCCTTGGCGCGTCTTCCTTCCGGGTAACCAATGTCAAGACCACCGAGACTCGACTTTGCGGGCATGATCGCCCACCTGACCAACCGCGGGGTCGCACAGCGGCCGCTCTTCGAAACGGCGCGGGACGCGCGGAACTTCCTCGCCCGAGTGGCCTGGGCCGTCCGGTGCGGCTGGATCGTCGTCTACGCGATCTGCGTGATGACGAACCACTTCCACATCGTCGCCTTCAGCCCGACCGGGATGCTCTCGAAGGCGATGCAGTGGATCTGCGGGGGCTACGCCCTCTTCTTCAATCGGAGCCGAGAGCGCTCCGGTCCCGTGTTCGACGGGCGATTCGACTCGCGGGAAGTGGACGACGATGCCTACCTCGTGACGGTGATCCGGTACGTGGAAGAGAACCCCGTTCGCGCGGGCATGGTGAAGGCTCCCTGGCACTATCCGTTCGGAAGTGCGTTCCGCTACTTCCGCGGCGCCCCACCCCGCTGGCTCGACAGCAGTCTCGTGGAGAGTCTGGTGTCAGGTCGCGATGTCGGTGGACAAATCTCGCCGGAGGCCTACGCGCGGTTTCTCAGCGTTGGATCGCCCGATTGGAGGGCGGAGTTCGTCGAGAAGAACCTCCAGCTTCCCGACGCTGAGGGGTTGCCGCTTCGCGCGCTCCTCACGGCCACCACGGGGGAGGTGCGCGATTGGCTCCGGGAGCGGGCCGAACTGGCCGACGGCCGGGGCGCGAGGTTCAGCGTGTTCCTCGCGAGTCCGAAGACTCTGCGGGAGGAAATCGCGCGAGTGACCGGATGCCCACCCGACGTCGGTCTGAGGAAGGTCCCGATGGAGCTGCGCGCGATGACGGCTGGCCTCCTCGCCAGCGGGGCCGGCATGACGCTCGAGCAGGTCGCAGCCGTGGCGGGGGGAAGCTACTCCTCCGTGCGCAACTGGGTCGGGCGCCACCGGGAGCGGATGGAGAAGGACCCGGCGTACGCCGCAACATGCGCCCGAGTGGTGCAGTCCGCGCTGCGGCGGGAGTTCGGGAGCGAGAATCTGCTAATCGGGGTCTGACCCCGATTAGCAGAAATGGGTCAGGGGGTGACCTGGAGCGGTTTCGCGGCGGGGGCGGTGACCTCGCCGATCACCGCGCGCGTCTCGACGCCGTGGGCCTCCATCGCGGCGAGCAGCGCGTCCAGCTTCGCTGCCGGGACCGAGATCAGCAGGCCGCCGGACGTCTGGGCGTCGAAAAGGACCAACTGCTTCGCGTTGTCGATCCCCTCGGCGAAATCCACCTCGGGGAACACGTAGCGGCGGTTGTTCGACATCGCGCCGTCCATCGCGGCCTCGGCGAGCGTCTCCACCATCGGCGAAATCAGCGGGATCGAGTCCCACGTGAAACGCAACGTCACGCCCGCCCCGCGCGCCATCTCCAACGCGTGGCCGAGCAGGCCGTAACCCGTGATGTCCGTCGCCGCCGAAACGCCGACCTCCATCATCGCCTCCGCCGCGCCACGGTTCAGCGCCGCCATCTGGCGCGTCAACGCCCCGGAGAGCTCCTCGTCCCGGATCACGTCCCGCCGGAGCGACGCCGCGAGGATCCCCGTGCCGAGCGGCTTCGTCAGGACGAGCCGGTCCCCCGGCTTCGCGGTGGAGTTCCGGACGACGCGGTCCGGGTGCACCACGCCGGTCACCGAAAGACCGAACTTCAGGTCGTTGTCGATGATCGTGTGGCCGCCCGCGACGACGGCGCCCGCCTGCTTCACCACGTCCGCCGAGCCCGTGAGGATCTCCGTCATCACCTCGGGATCGAGGTTGCCCGGGAAGCCGAGGATGCCGAGCGTCGTGAGGGGCCGCCCCCCCATCGCGTAGACATCGGAGAGCGAATTCGCGGCGACGATCGCGCCGAACCAGTACGGGTCGTCCACGATCGGCGTGAAGACGTCGACGGTCTGCACGAGCGCCATCTCGTCATCGAGGCGGTACGCCCCGGCGTCGTCGAACGTGTCCGAGCCGACGATCAGGTTCTCGTCCCTCACCTGAGGGACACCCGCAAGACACCGCACCAGGATGTCCTGCGGCATCTTCGCCGCTCACCCCGCGGCGCTGGCCATCTGGAGGAGGCGCACTTTCTTCTTCTCGTTCATCAGGTCTCCGAAGGTCCCGAAGTCACGAGTATAGGTACGAGGGCCGCGACGAATTCAGGAATCAGCGGTCTCGGCGAGGTAGCGGAGGTTCTCCGCGCGGTAGGTCACGCCGGTGCGGTCGAAGTGGTCGAGCCAGACGTAGACGTACTTCCGCGTCGTCCCGATCAGGTCGCGGAAGTCGATGACGCCGATCTGGCCCTTCTCGCGGAGCCAGCCGACGAGCAGATCCTTCGCCCGGGCCGCGGCATCCGCGTGGGCGTAGACGCCCTCCTCGAGCTTCAGGATCGACCCGCGGTCCGCGAGCATGTCGAGGATCGGCGCCAGGTCGGCGGGCGGAAGGCCGGCCTGCTCCGCCAGGGTTCCGGCCTTCGGCGGGGAGACGCCGGCCTCCGCCAGCAGGCCCGCGACCTTCTCCGCCGCCGCCTCCTGCTCCGCGCTCGCCGCCACGTCGTGACTCTTCAGGCGGACCAGGCCCTCCTCCCGGACGATCGCGCCGCCGGCGACCAGCCGCTCGAGCATCGCCGCCGCGAGGTCGGAATCCGTGTCCACGGACTCACGGAGCGCCACGGGCTCCATCCCCTTCCGGAGCGGGTTCGCCTCGTGGTGCGCGCCGAGCGCCGCCTTCAGCTTCTCCCCCGCCGACGCGAGGGCCTTGCCGGAGACAAACGCGCCGCCGGTGCCGACGGCCAGGGCCGCGCCCTTCGAAACGAGCTCGTCGAGGATCCCGCCGAGCTGGTCCGGCGTGAGGAGCGCCTGCCGCCGGATCTCCTCCTCGCGGATCGGGCGCTCCCCCGCCTGCTCGAGGACCCAGCCGACGTGGGCACACGGGTCGTCGAGGACCTCCGCCAGGCTCGACAGCTCCGCGATGAGGCCGTCCTTGAAGCGCTTCGCCTTGCGATTGCGGGCGCGCAGGATCCGCCCGCCGCCGATCGTCACCACCGGTGAGTACTGGCGGATGACGAAGCGGTCGCCGGCGCCGACGACGAACTCGTCGTCCGACCGGAACTGCGCGAGCGCCGTCTCGCCGGGCGCGAGGTGGTCGCGGTCGAGGAGGAACATCCGCCCCATCAGCTCCGCGGTCCCGATGTGCAGCCGGACCGGCGCCTGGTGCTTCAGCGGCCGGTCGGCGCCGGGCAGCATCGAGAGCGTCAGCTCCGCCATCTTCGCGGGACCGAGGTAGCCCGGCGTCGCGAGGATGTTGCCGCGCTCGACCCGGTTGTGGTCGACGCCGGTCACGTTCATCGCGAGGCACTGGCCGGCCCAGCCGGTCCCGGAATCCCGGCCGTAGACCTGGAGGCCGCGGAGGCGCCCCTTCTCCATCGGCGGGACGAGCTCGAGGTTGTCGCCGACCTCGACGCGGCCCGAAAACGGCATGCCGGTCATCACCGTGCCGAAGCCGGCCGGGGAGAAGGTCCGCTCCACGGGCATGCGGAAGACGCCGGTCGCCGGGCGGTCCACGATCGAGTCGACGCAGTCGGTCAGCGCGAGCCAGAGGGCCTCGAAGCCCTCGCCGGTGACCGAGGAGACGGGGCAGACCGGCGCGCCCTCGAGGAACGTGCCCTCCAGGAACTCCCCCACCTCCTCGACGACCAGGTCGCGCAGCTCCTCGTCCACCATGTCGATCTTCGTCACGGCGACGAGGCCGCGGCTGATGCCGAGCAACTCGACGATGTGGAGGTGCTCGATCGTCTGCGGCATCACGGAGTCGTCCGCGGCGACGACGAGGAGGACGGCGTCGATGCCCGACGCGCCGGCGACCATGTTCCGGATGAACTTCTCGTGGCCGGGGACGTCGACGATGCAGGCCAGGAGGTCGCCGCGCAGCTCGCAGGGCGCGAAGCCGAGGTCGATCGTCAGGCCGCGCTCCTTCTCCTCCTTCAGCGTGTCCGTCTCACAGCCGGTCAGCATCTTCACGAGGGCCGTCTTGCCGTGGTCGATGTGGCCCGCGGTCCCGATCAGGGCGTAGCGCCGGTCGTCACTCACCGAGGACCTCCCGCACGGCCTCCGCCACCTCGGCGACCTCGCCCTCCTGCAGCGTGCGCGGGTCGATGACGATCCGGTCGTGGTGGATCCGCGTGAAGACGGCGAGCGGCCGCAGGCGGAGCGCCCGGGCGATCTCGTCGGCGTGGCGCCCGGTCGGGGAGATCTTCACGGTGAACGTGCGGATCTGGTGCGCCGGGAAGGCCCCGCTCCCGACCTCGCTCGTGTCCTCGCCCACCTCGATCGTCGCGCCTGACAGCTCGCCGATCTCCGCCGCGATGGCACGGGCCCGGCGCTCCAGCTCGTCGAGCGGCATCGTCAGCATCCGGGTCGTGGGGTGCTCCGCGAGGGCGCGCTTCCGGTCGAGGAAGAACTTCAGCGTCGCCTCGAGAGCGATCAGCGTCAGCTTGCCGACGCGGAAGACGCGGCTGAGGGGGTTCTTGCGGATCTTCTTCACCCACTCCTCGCGCCCGAGGATGATCCCGCCCTGCGGCCCGCCGATCAGCTTGTCCGCGCTGATCGTGATGAGGTCCGCGCCCGCCGCGACGGAGTCCTGCACGAGGGGCTCCTCGGGGAAGCCCCAGGACCGGAAGTCGATCAGCGCCCCGGCGCCCAGGTCGTCGATGACCGCGATGTCGTGCCGGTTCCCCAGCTCCACCATCTCGCCGATCGGCACCTCCGAAACGAAGCCGACGAGGCGGTAGTTGGAGGTGTGCACCTTCATCAGGGCGCCGGTGTTCTCCGTGATCGCCGCCTCGTAGTCGCGCAGGTGCGTCTTGTTCGTGCAGCCCACCTCGACGAGGGTGCCGCCGCTCCGGCGGAGGACGTCCGGGATGCGGAACGCGCCGCCGATCTCCACGAGCTGGCCGCGGGAGATGACGACCTCCTTCCCCTCGGCCGTCGTGTTGAGGGTCAGCATCGTCGCCGCCGCGTTGTTGTTCACGATCGTGGCGGCCTCGCAGCCGGTGAGTTCCTTCACCAGCTCCTCGCAGAACCCGTCGCGCTTGTT
>JBDLIY010000092.1:0-11072 GCA_039714635.1 Planctomycetota bacterium | reverse complement strand
AACGGGCGCACGGGGAGCTTGTCAGCGGTGGTCATCGCCGGACCGGGCGGCGGCACTTTCGACCCCGGCGTCTTCCCGGCCTCCGGCTCTTCTCCGGTTTTCGGCTTCTCGCCCTCATTCGGTTTCTCGCCGACCTCCGGCTCGGCGGCCGGAATCTCGACCCGGGCGACCCTGTCCCCCACCAGCGCCTGGTACATGTCCCCGACCTGCGCGATCAGTGTCGGGACGGTCAGCGCGATGAAACCGATCAGGGCGGCGTAGAAGAAGACGAAGAGAGCCGCGATCGCCGCCCCGCGGGGCAGCTTCGTCACCTTCATGATCCAGTTGACGGCCGGCGCGAGGACGTAGGCCAGCAGCAGCGCGAGCAGCAGCGGCCCGAAGACCTCCTGCAGCGCGACGACGAGCCAGACGAATCCCACCGCGAACAGGCCGACGACGATGTACGTCTTCCGACGCCTGGAGTCCATCATGAGGCGCCATTCTCCCGTTCGCGCCGCTGCTTGGCAATGCGCGCCCGGCGTTTCCGCCTCCGCTCGAGCTTCTCCGGCGTCGTCTGCCACCGCTCGTGGAACCACGCCCAGTGGCCGGGCGTCTCGCGGATCACCGCCTCGATGCGGCGATTGATCTCCTCCGTCAGCGCGCGGACGCGCTCCTCCTTCGTCCCGCCCGGATCCTCGATCGGCTCGTGGATCTCGATCCGGTGGCACGCCGGCCCTTCACGGTAGATGAAGAGCGGCACCAGGGGCGCGCCGGTCATCACCGACACCGAGGCGGGGCCGGTCGGGGTCCAGGCGTCGCGGCCGAAGAACGGGACGAAGATCCCCGGCAACTTGTCGATGTCCTGGTCCGGGAGCACCCCCGCCACGCCACCCTTCTTGAGGACCCGGAGGATCTCCCGCGCCGCCGACTGGGGGATCGTCCTCACGTCCATGCGCGCCCGGTTCTCCGTGACGAAGGCGTCGAAGGACTCGTCGGCCGGCTTCCGCCCGATGACCACCGCCGGCTTGATCTCGCGGCCCAGGGCCGCCGGCATCATCTCGAACAGCCCGAAATGCGCGGTGACGAGCAGGGCGCCACGGCCCGCCGCCCGGGCGCGCACCATGTGCTCCATGCCCCGGACCTCGCGGATGGAAGCGGCGGCCAGCTTCGACCCCCGCGGCAGCCAGGCGATCCACTCGAACGCGTTCGCGGCGAAGTTCGTGAAGGCGGCGAGGGCGATCCGGCGGTGGCGATGCGAGCCGGCGGGCTCGTCGAACGCCAGCGCGAGGTGTTCGTAGACGCGCCGGCGCGCCGGCCCGAGGAAACAGTAGCCGAGACGTCCGAGCGCGGCGCCGATCCGGGAGGCGGTCTCCGGCTCGAGGCGGCCGATGCGGTCGAACAGGACGCGGCCGAGGGCGAGGAGCACGCGGTTCCGCGCGCGCTTCCGCGCGTTCCGGCGCATCCTGCGATCCCAGTTCGTCCCCACGTCCCCTCCCCCCCTGCGAATCTCCTGCTACCTCAGCGTCGCCGGCGTCGCGGCCGCCGCCGGCTCTTCAGCGTCGGCATCGCCTTCCGCGGCGGGTCCGCGGCCGTCAGGTCGAGAAGCATCTCCGCCGGCGTCTGGTGCCGCCGCGCCGGGTCCTTCGCCATCGCCTTCAGGATCACCCGGTTCGTCGCCGGCGAGACCGCCGGGTTGTTCGCCCGCGCGTCCGGCGGCGCCTCGGTCAGGTGCTTCGTCATCACCACGGCCGGCGTCATCCCCGTGTAGGGAACGTCCCCGGTCACCATGTGGTAGAACGTCGCCCCGAGCGAGTAGATGTCCGCCCGGATGTCGATCGACTTCTCCCCCCGCGCCTGCTCCGGCGAGATGTAGTCCGGCGTGCCGAGCGTCTGCCCCTCCTCGGTGTCGCCGCTCTCCTCCTCGACCTCCTTCGCCAGCCCGAGGTCGCACAGCTTCGCCACCCCGCCCCGCGCCAGGATGATGTTCGCCGGCTTGATGTCCCGGTGGACGAAGCCGTTCGCGTGGGCATGCTCCAGCGCCCGGGCGGTCTGGATCACGATCTCCTTCGCCCGGTCCTCGTCGAGGGCGCCGCCCCGCGCGAGGAGATCCGCCACCGTGGGCCCCGCGACGTACTCCATGACGAAGTACTTCAGGTTGTCCGCCTCGCCCACGTCGAACGCGGTGATGATGTTCGTGTGGTTCAGCTTCGCGGCGGCCTGGGCCTCGCGGAGGAAGCGGCGGACGTAGTTCGCGTTCCGCGCGAACCGCGGGGCGAGCACCTTGAAGGCGACCTTCCGGTCGAGGGAGACCTGCCGGGCGAGAAACACCGCCCCCATGGCGCCCCGGCCGAGGCGCTTCTCGAGTTCGTAACCGGCGATGACGCGCCCCTTGAACGAGGGGCGTTCTGACGTCGCGGACAAGCTTCAGCTCCCGGGCTTCCCGCCTCTTTCCTCGGGCGGGATCGTATTGCGGTAGCCGATCGCCTGCAAATGTTTGAGCGAGAGCGAGTGCATCCGTTCGGCGTCCGACCGGTCGTGGTCGTCGTGCCCCATGAGGTGCAGGATGCCGTGGACCACGTACAGCAGCAACTCCGCCATGGGCTCCACGCCGCGGGCCTTCGCCTCGGCGAGAGCCCGCTCGGCGGAGACCACCACCTCGCCCTGGTCCTCCTCCAGCGGGAACGCGATCACGTCCGTCGGGCCCTCGTGGTCGAGGAACTGCTCGTTGATCGTCGCGATCGTCGCGTCGTCCACCACCGCGATCGACAGCGTGCCCGCCCAGCCGGCCTCCGTCGCAAGGGCTGTCACGTCCCGCTCGAAGGCGGCCGGGTCGAAGGCGAGGACGACCTGCTCGTTGGCGATCTCGATCACGATGAGGTGTAGCCCGCGGCGCGGACCTCTTCCCCGCGCTTGACGCCCGCCGGGGGGACACCTTCCCTGCCCTTGACGCCCGCCGGGGGTACCCCTCCCCCGCGCTTGACGCCCGCCGGATAGCGCGGCCGGCGGTGGTACAGGCCGGCGAGGACGCGGATGAAGGAGTCGTCGATGGTCCGCACCTCGAGGAGCGTCAGCCCGCACTCGTCGAGCTGCCCGTCGTCGAGCTTGCCGCGGGAGACGCCCCGGATCGTGCTCTCCATGCTGGCCGGGGTGGGATTGGTGAGGGACCGGGTGGCCGCCTCGACGGAGTCCGCCAGCATGACGACGCCCGCCTCCCGGGTCTGCGGTTTCCGACCGTCGTAGCGGAAGACCGACTCCTCGACGCGCTCGCCCTCCTTCGCGCGGGTCTTCGCCTCGTTGTGGAAGTACTCGACGAGGGTCGTGCCGTGGTGCTGCTCGATGATCTCGACGATCGGCCTCGGGAGATCGTGGTGGCGGGCGAGTTCGGCGCCGTCCTTCACGTGCGACTTGATGATGAGGGTGGACATCGTCGGCGTGAGCGGCCGGTGGTGCTCCCCGGGGATCATCTCGTTCTCCCCGAAGTACTCCGGCTTCATCATCTTCCCGATGTCGTGGTAGTAGGCCCCGACGCGGGCGAGCAGCGGGTTGGCGCCGATCGCCTCCGCCGCCTCCTCGGCGAGCATCCCCACCACGAAGGAGTGGTTGTAGGTCCCCGGCGCGGCGACGAGCAGGCGCCTCAGGACGGGCTGCTGGGAGATGTTGGAAAGCTCCAGCAGGCTGATGTCCGTGGAGATGCCGAAGAGGAACTCGAGCAGCGGGAGCGACCCGGAGATCACGAAGCCGACGAGGACGCCGTGCCCCAGCCCCCAGGCGAGATCGAGGAGGAAGGTCTCGGAGTCGAGGGTCGGCGCGAACGCGAGGTGGAACCCGGCGATCGCCACGAGGTGGACGATCCCGACGAAGACGCCGATCCGGATGATCTTCCCGCGGGTCCGGATCCGTCCGGTCGCGAGGACCGCCGCCAGGACGCCGGAGGCCAGGACCAGGAGGGCGCGGACGAGGCCGGCCGCGTCCGCGCCGGGCGCGCTGGCGAGGATCGCCGCGACGTGGGCGATGAGCAGGAAGGACGCTTCGAGGGCGTAGCGTCGGTCGAAGACCACCGCGAAGACGATCGTCGCCGCCGTCACGGGCACGAGGGCCGGCGGCCAGTCCGGCAACGTCGAGAGGCGCGCGACGACGAGCACGAGCAGGCCCATCGCGGCGGCGAGGACCGACCGCGCGCGGCTGCGGAGGGCGTCCCGCCGGAACCGGAAGAGGTAGGCGAAGAACAGACCGTTCAGGAGGGCCGTGAGGACCACGACTCCGAGCACGCCGCGGAGGGTGGGCGGCCGGCCCTGGAGCAGGACGACGGCGCTCGCGAGGGAGAACCCCGCGCCGACGGCGAGTTGCACGTGCGGGTGGTGGAGGCCGGGACGCTGGCGCGCGGGACGCGCGATGGCCACGGAGCCAACGGTCACACGTTCCTGGCGGCGGGAGCGCGGCCGGCTCAGTCCTCCGAGCCAGTCCGCGAGGCGACTCATTCCTCCTCCGGTGAGTCGGCTCGCTCCCGCGCTTCGTAGGCCATGACGATCTTCTGCACCAGGGAGTGGCGGACGATGTCCGACTTGTCGAGATAGACGAAGTCGACGCCCTCGATCCCCGTCAGGACGCGCTGCGCGTCCACCAGGCCGGAGACCTGGCCGTCGGGGAGGTCGGCCTGGGTGATGTCGCCGGTCGCGACGATCATCGAGTTCCGGCCCATGCGGGTCAGGAACATCTTCATCTGCTCCGGCGTCGTGTTCTGCGCCTCGTCGAGGATGATGAACGCGTTGTCGAGCGTGCGGCCGCGCATGAACGCGAGGGGGACGATCTCGATCACGTCCCGGTCCTGGTACCGCCGGATCTCCGTGAACTCCAGGATGTCGCCGAGCGCGTCGTAGAGCGGGCGCAGGTAGGGGTTGACCTTCTCCTCCAGGTCGCCGGGCAGGAAGCCGAGCTTCTCCCCCGCCTCGACGGCCGGCCGGACGAGGACGAGGCGCCGGTAGAGTCCCTCCCGCATGAGTGCGATGGCGTTCGCCACCGCGAGATAGGTCTTTCCGGTGCCCGCGGGGCCGATCGAGATGACGATCCCCTGCTTCTGGATCGCCTCGACGTAGCGCTTCTGCCCCTCGGTGCGAGGCGTGATCCAGGTGCCGTCCTGGGCGCGGACGATCCTCGAGGGGCCGGTCTTCGCGGTGGAGTTCGCGTCGATGATCCGGCCGATCTCGACCTCGGAGAGCTCACCCGTCTCGCGGATCTCGGCGAGGAGGGTCGTGAGGATCTGGACGCCGTCCCGCGCGGCCTGCGGCTCACCGTCGACGACGATGTCGCCGTGACGTGAGAACACACGGACTCCAAGGACCTCCCGGAGGCGGCGTATCGTGAAGTCCCGACGGCCAAAGAGGGCTCTCTCTTCGCCCGCACTGCTGAGTGGAATGACCTCCCGCATGGGGAGGCGGGATTATAGCACCACGATTCGGACGAACAAGTAGCCGACCGGCGCGGCCAGCAGGAGACTGTCGACCAGATCGAGGAACCCGCCCATCTCCTTGAAGATGCGACCGGAGTCCTTCACGCCGGAGCGGCGCTTGATCAGGGACTCGAGGAGATCGCCGAACTGGCCGGCGACGTTCGTCAGGATTCCGAAGAGCACCATGTGCCACCAGGTGAACCCCAGGAGGACGCCCAGGACGACGGAGATGAGGACGGCGGCCGCCACGCTCGCGCCGGCGCCCTCCCACGTCTTCTTGGGGCTCACCCACGTCAGGGGCGTGACCCCGAAGCTCCGTCCGACGACGTAGGCGGCGGAATCACCGAGCTTCACGGACAGCACGAGCAGCAGCGCGGCCTTCAGCCCGAAACGGTACGAGCCGTCGCCGTTGTCGAGCATGCGGAGCTCGAGGAGGAAGGACAGGAGGAACCAGACCACGAGCAGGCCGAAGAGCGTGACCGCGATGCGCTCGAAGTCCTCCCTCGCGCCCGGCAGCCTTGGCCCGACCCGGAGCATCACCGCGATCAGCGGCGTCACCACCACGACGACGAGCAGGAAGGCGCCGATCGCCTGCACCTCGGCGGGAGTGAGCCCGGTGTAGCCGCCGAGGCCGCGCCAGAGCAGGAGGACGAGGGCCGCCACGACGCCGTAGGGAGCCTCGGAGTCGAGCCCCATCCGGCGGAACATGGGGTAGATCTCGGCCTGGGCGAGGACCCCGACGACGCACATCGCGGTAAACGTCGCGAGGTGCGAGCCCAGGTTCCAGTCGATGAACACCAGCCCTCCGGCGAGGGCGAAGTTCACGAGGGCGATGATGATTCGCTGGGCCTTCATGTCTCGTCGGTCAGGTCTCGTCGGTCAGGGCCCCGTACCGCCGGTCGCGGCCGGCGAAGGCACGGATGGCCTCGTGAAGGAGCTCCCGGTCGAACTCCGGCCAGAAGCGTTCCGTCACCCAGAACTCGGAATAGGCGATCTGCCACAGGAGGTAATTGCTGACCCGCATCTCGCCGCCGGTCCGGATCAGCAGGTCCGGGTCGGTGAGATCGGGATCGTAGAGACGCGCCGCCACCGCGGCCTCGTCCACGTCGGCCGGGGCGAGGCGCCCGGCCGCGACGTCGGCGGCGATCATCTTCGCGGCGTCCGCCAGCTCCGCCCGGCCGCCGTAGGAGAGCGCGAGCGTCAGCACGAGACCGCCGTTGCCGGCGCTCATCGCGATCGTCTCGTCGAGGACCTGCCGCACGGACTCCGGGAGCCGATGGAGATGCCCGATCGCCGTGAAGCGAATGTCGTTCTCCATGATCTCGCCCCGTTCCTCGACGAGGAACTCGCGGAGCAGGTTCATGAGGAAGTCGATCTCGCGCTTCGGCCGCTTCCAGTTCTCGGAGGAGAAGGCGAAGAGCGTAAGGCGTTCGATACCGAGAGCGGCACACTCGGTCGTGATCTCGCGGACCGTCCGGCTCCCGCGTTTGTGACCCAGGACGCGCTTGAGCCCCTGCTTTCGCGCCCAGCGACCGTTCCCGTCCATGATGATCGCGATGTGGCGCGGCATCCTGTCGGGAGGGATGGCCAACTCGATTCCAGGCTCGGTCCGGGCGTCTTCGGTCTCCCGTTTCAGGAGTCGTTCCTCCGGATGACCTGGTCCCGGTCCGGGCCGACGGAGATGATCCGGACCGGCACGCCGACCTCGGCCTCGAGCGCATCCATGTAGTCGCGCGCCGCGACCGGCAGGTCCTCGAAACGGCGGACGCCGGTGATGTCCTCCGAGAACCCGGGGAACTCGCGGTACACGGGCCGCGCCGTCTCGATGTGCGCGATCCGCGCCGGGAAGGTTGTCGAGGTCGTCCCGTCGCCGCACTCGTAGGAGGTGGCGAACTTCAGCGTCTCGAGCCCGGAGAGGATGTCGAGCTTCGTGATCGCCAGCTCGTCGAAGCCGGAGGTGCGGGCCGCGTAGCGGACCGCCACGGCGTCGAACCAGCCACAGCGCCGCGGGCGGCCCGTCGTCGTGCCGAACTCGTCGCCGAGCTCGCGGATCCGGTCGCCGTCGGGACCGGAGTCCTCCGACGGGAAGGGGCCGTCGCCGACCCGCGTGCAGTAGGCCTTCGCGATGCCGATCACGTGGCCGATGCGGTTCGGCGGCACGCCGGCGCCGGCCGGCAGGCCGAGCGTGGAGGCGTTCGATCCCGTGACGAACGGGTAGGTGCCGCAGTCGTTGTCCAGGAGGAAACCCTGGGCGCCCTCGTGGAGGACCCGGTCCCCGTCGTCGAGGGCGTCGAGCAGCGTCGTCGTGCCGTCGACGATCATGGGCTCGAGCCGCTCCGCGTGTGCCCGGAAGAGATCACGCATCTCGCCGAAGTCGAGTGGGTCGCCCCCGTAGACCTCGGTGATGAGCTTGTTGCGATGCGTCAGCTCGACCTCGAGGCGGGCCTCGAAGCGATCCCGGTCGAGGATGTCCCCGACGCGGATGCCGCGGTAGCTGACCTTGTCCGCGTAGCAGGGCCCGATCCCGCGCCGGGTCGTGCCGATCTTCGAGTCCCCCGAGCTCTCGCGCAGGCCGTCCAGCGCGCGGTGGTACGGCAGGATGAAGTGAGCGCGGTCGCTGATGAGGACGCGGCCGGTCGTTTCGACTCCCCGCTCCTCGAGCCCGTCCAGCTCCCCGAAAAGCACCTCGGGGTCGATGACGACGCCCTGCGCGATGAGGCAGCGCGGACCGTTCTCGCGGACGATGCCCGACGGCGTCAGGTGGAGCTTGAAGGTCTCCCCTCCGGCGACGACGGTGTGCCCGGCATTGGGTCCGCCCTGGAACCGGACGACCCAGTCGGCGTCCTCGGAGAGGAGGTCGACGATGCCCGCCTTCCCCTCGTCTCCCCACTGCGCGCCCACGACGGTAACGCTCGGCATGCATGCCTCCCGGTGCGACAAACCGGGGAAGGCTAACATTCCCGTCGGGTTGTACAATTGGGAAATCCACGGTTGGAGGGTCCTTCCGGGGACAGGCGCGTCCGAGCACCGAGAGCGCGGATGCGCCCGGACCGGCAAGGAGCGAGGAGAAGTCGACCCTCGTGGGTCGATGCCAACGAGCGACGCCGGCGGACGGGATGCAGCCGCACTCGAATGCAGCGCATGTCCCCGGACGGAGCCTCAGGAGGCCGACATGACGAAGACGGGCATACTCCTCTTGCTGGGCGCGCTGGCCGCGGGCGGCGCGGTGGGCTTCGTGGCCGGGTCGGCGGGCGGCGGATCGGACATCGGCCCGATGCCGGCCGAGGGCCCGGAGGCGCCGGAGCGCGTTCGGAAGGTGTACGTTCCCGGCCGCGTGGAAGGCGGCGCCCCGGGCGGCGGAAGCCTGGCGGACCTCCTCGAGGGCATCGACGGCGGCGGGACGGCGAAGGTCGGGACCGGGCGCATCACGGGGCGCGTGGAGACCGAGGACGGCCGGCCCCTCGCCAACGTCGTTTTCCGCGCGGAGGCGATCGAGGAGCGGCACCGCGTGCGCGACACGTCCGGCGCGCCGCCCGACGAGCCGGACCTCGTCGAGGCCGTGGAGGAGATGGTCCGGACGCGGCGGAAGAAACTCTCCGCCCGGTGCGAGGGGCGGTCCGACGAGTCCGGCGTCTATGCCATCGAGGGCCTGACGGACGCGAAGTACCGGGTGATGGCGTACTGCCGCGGCTGGCAGATCCGGCCGAAGCCGGGGACCCGGATCTACGCCATGAGGGCCGGCGACACGGCGGACTTCCTCGCGAAGCCCCTCGTCGGGATCCCCGTCGTCATCCGGACGCCGGACGGCGCCGACCCGAAGAAGGCGTATGTCATCGCGAAGGGCGGGCAGTACCCGCGCAACTACCCCTGGAGCAAGGAGCACGCGACGATCTACCTGGAGCCCGGCGAGTACACGCTCCAGGCGATGGCGGGCGAGTTCGGAGAGATGAAGTCGGACGAGCGGGAGTTCACGCTCGAGGCCGGACTGTCCGTCGAGGAGATGGTCTTCGCGGTCGACATCAAGCCGGGAGTCCGGGGGAAGGTCACGTTCCCCGCCGGCTCCACCTCTCCCTGGTGCCAGGTCAGCGCCATGCCGGTGATCGCGGGCCAGGAGCCGGATCCGGAGCGCCTCTCGGGTTCGCAGAAGCAGGCGTACGCCACCACCAACCGGCCGGAATACGTCCTCGCGGACCTCGCACCGGGAACGTGGCTCGTCGGCATCTCGATGGGGAACACGGAGATCCTCGAGCACCGGACGGTCGAGGTCGGGAGCCAGATGGTGACGGTGGACTTCGTGATCCCGGAACCGGACCCGGAGGACTCGGTCCTCGTGCGGGTAGAGGCGCCGGACGGCCGGCTGCTGAAGACCTCCCGGGTCTGGGCCGGCTACTCGGCGGAGGGGGGCGGGCCGTTCTGGGGAGGGCGGCAGGCCACGCTGCAGGGCGACGGCAGCTGGCGGGTCCCCCACTTTACGCGGCCCGACTTCGAGCCGACGGAGGACGGCGCCTGGGTCATCAATGCCAGCGACCCGAAGTACGGCCAGAAGCAGGTGGAGTACGACCGGGCGACGACGCGGGCGCTGACGATCCGCTTCGACCCGCCGGGCTCCCTGATCGTCACCGTCACCGGCTACAAGGGGACGATCTACCAGGGAGCCACGCGTCTCAATCTCCTGCGGAAGGATCCGAACCGCAACGCCGGGAACCCGTCGGCGCGGGGGTACGCCCCGTTCGGGTTCCGCGGCCGCGGCGGCCTCGACAAGGACGGCGTCCAGAAGTTCCCGAACCTCGCTCCGGGGGACTACGAGCTGCAGGTCTACCTCCACGGGAAGCAGTGGAACCAGCACCTGGTCCACAAGGAGGACGTCACGGTCAAGCCGGGCGAGAGCCGCGTGACGGTGGCCCTGCCCCCGCTGTTCGACCTCGTCGTCCTGGTCCCCGCGCCCGGTGAGGGCGAGAAGCACCGCTACCGGCTCACGCCCCTCCGGATGGACCGCTCCTCGCCCTGGGGCTCCCCGCCGGCGCCGAAGGTGGAGGGGACGAGGGTGACGTTCGGCTCGGTGCCGGCCGGCCGCTACACGTTCATGATCTCCGGCGGCCGCGTGCCGCGGAAGATGGTGGTGGACGTGCCGGGCTCGGGCGTCATCCGGTTCGCGGCGCAGGTGTTCAATGCCAAGTACGTCACGGTCGAGGACGAGACGGGCTACCTCGCTTCCGTGGGTCTGAAGACCGGGGACCTCGTGATCGGCCTGGACGGGGTCGAGTTCAAGGACTCGACGCACATGAATGCGCGGTTCATGGAGGCGCGTGCGCAGGAGAGCGCGAAGCTGACGGTGCTCCGCGGGGCGAAGCGCTTCACGGTCATCGTGGACCTCAAACTGACACGCGGCACGAAGGCCGGCGGGCGCTGGCGGGACTCGGTGCGGTAGGGCGGGCAGGGGTGATCACTGAGGGCCTGTCTGGAAACAAGTGCGCCAGTTGCACCGAGAGAGCCGATGCGCCCGAGCCGGCCAGGAACGAGGAGGAGTCAACCCCCGTGCGGGTTGGCGACCTTCGCTGGCCTCCGCGGCTCTGCCGCGGGAGCAGGCTCCGGGGGAGCCTGCGATCGGCCAACGAGCGACGCAGACCGGGCGGGATGCAGCGGCCCT
>JBDLIY010000091.1:0-11095 GCA_039714635.1 Planctomycetota bacterium | reverse complement strand
GGGGCCGTGGCGAAGAAGGTTGCCGGCGCCCTGAAGAACGTGAAGTTCACGCTCGCGGAGGCCTGCACGAAGGCCGAGACCCACACGAAAGGGAAGGCCATCGCCGCGCAGCTCGAGCTGGACGGCGACGAGGTGGAGTACGAGGTGGTGGTTCTCGTGATGAAGGACGAGAAGGCCACTCTCCGGGAGGTGGACGTCGACGCCGTCAGCGGCAAGATCCTCGAAGACGAGGCGATCGAGGGGAAGCACGACGACGACGATGACGAAGACGAAGACGACCACGATGATGACGACGATGATGACGACGACGAAGACGATGACGAAGACGATGACGATGACGACGACCACGATGACGATGACCACGATGACGACGAGAAGTAGAGCCTGACCCGGATTTGGTGTCGTGGCCTCCGGCCGCACCGGGAAGACTGTCCCGGCCGCGGCGTCGAAGGGGAAGAAGAGGAACCCGAAAGGAGGCCGGAATGGCAAGGCACCTGTTGTTGGCCGCCCTCGTGCTGGCCGCGGTCATCGCGGCGCCCGTGACGGCGCAGGACGGGAAGAAGTACACGTTGGAGCCGAAGGAGGGCGGCTGGGAGGTCTCTCAACTGCTGGCGAAGCTCGCGAGCCTGCCGGACGTGACTGTGCAGTACGATCCTCAGTCGCCCCAGATCGCCAGGAAGAAGATCCGGGTCGAAGGCACCATCGAACTCGAAGCGCCGGAGTTCTTCGTCTGGATCCGGGCGGTGCTGTTCCAGAACCGCCTCGTCCTCGTGCCCATCGGACCGGAGGAGGCGCACACCTTCTCCGTGGTGGACCTCAACTCCACCCAGATCTCCTCTCACCCGGTGCACGTCCCTGAAGCGGAGATCGAGAAGTGGGCGAACCGCGACGGCGCCTACATCACGACGACGATCACCCTGAAGCACCTGCCCGAGACGTCGCGAGCGAGGAACGCGCTGGCCCAGCTCTGTACGCGCCAGGTCGGCCGGATCAACGACGTCCCCTCGACCCGGTCGTTCGTCGTCTCCGACTTCGCGCCGGTCGTGGCGTCCATGTACCGTCTGCTGATGGCGATGGAGAAGGAGGCCGCCGCGACGGAGCCGGCCCTGCGCGCCGCGAAGGATCCCGTCATCCAGCAGTACGAGAGGCTCCTGGCGAGCTGCCATACGGAGACCGCCGCGAAGTACTTCATCAGCCGGATCGAGGCCCTGATGCCGAAGAAGGACGCCGAGTAGCGCTCCGTTCTCGCGTGGCGGATTCCGCGGTAGCTGGCACAATCGCCGGCTTATGGCAGATGATTTCGACCTCGAGGGCCTGGCGGCCTACCTGCACATGGAACTGACCAAGGTCCGCCGCATGGCGGAGCGCGGGAAGGTCCCCGGCCGGCGCCAGAACGGTGGGTGGCGGTTCAACGCCGCCGAGATCCACCACTGGCTCGAGGCCCGCATCGCCGACGCCGACACGCAGGAGGCGACCCGCATCGAGGGGGCGCTGACCCGCGACCAGGAGTCCGCCTCCGACGAAGGCATCACGATCGAGGCCCTCCTCGATCCCCACGCCATCGCCGTCCCCCTCATGGCCCGCACGAAGGCCGCGGTCATCAACGGCATGTGCGAGCTGGCCGCCGGCACCGGGATGCTCTGGGACCCGGACCGGATGGCGGACGCCGTTCGTCAGCGCGAGGAGATGTTCCCGACCGCGATCGAGGGCGGGATGGCGCTCCTCCACCCGCGCCGGCCGATGGAGAGCATCCTCGGCGGTCCGATGCTCGCGGTGGGGCAGACGACGCGCGGCATCCCTTTCGGCTGTCCGTCCGGCGGCCTGACGGACCTCTTCTTCCTCATCCTCTCCGTCAACGACCGCCAGCATCTCCGGACGCTGGCCCGGCTCGGGCGGATCCTCGGCATGGCCGGGACGGTCGACGAACTCCGCGACGCCGAGACGCCGGAGGATCTCCGCGCCGTCTTCATCGCGAAGGAAACCGGACTCAGGGACTGCTGAGTCCCCGGGTTCGGGCCAGGGCTGTCACGAAGGCTCAGGTTGATCGTCGGGCCCTGTTGGCGTGAAACACGGCGGACAGGCGCCGGTGTTTCACCCGTCGGTCTGGCTCCGTGGGAAAATGGACCGGGCCCGGTTTCCCCCGTGGGAAAACGATTCTGGCGGTTCGGGCCGGGGGAAAACGACGGGGCTTCCCTTCGCCGGCGCAGACCCGATGCCGGTGAGAGTCCCGCGGGGTTCCGACGGCGAGGAGGCGTTCGACCATGGCCCTCGGTCATCCCCTCATCGAGGGCAGCCTGGTTCCGTGGGAAAACGAACCGGGCCCGGTTTCCCCCGTGGGAAAACGGTTCTGGCGGTTCGGGCCGGGTGATCAGGACGAGGCGTTCCTTCGCCGCCCTCACCTGAGCCTTCGTGAGACCCCGGGGTCGGACTAGTCCGGGACGTTCCCCGTCTTGTACTTGTTCTTGTCCCAGGTGTTGTCGTCCGCGTCCTCCCAGTCGGTCCACATGTCGTCGTCGAGGTTCTTCAGCGCCTTGTTCTTCGTGATCACGTTCCGGTGGCCCTGGTCGCCGTCGCCCTTCTGGACGACGAGGCCGTGGTCGGCGCACTTGAGGAACGTGTTCTTCTCGACGAGGTTATCGTCGCTCTCGATCTGGATCCCGTCGTCCCCGGCCCGCGTCACCTTGTTCTTCAGGTAGGTGCACCCGTTGCCGGTCGCGTCGATTCCGTCTCCACCCGTGTCCTGGATCGAGTTCTTCTCGAGGTGGGCGTCATCCCCCTCCACGTCGAAACCGTCGTCCTCCGTGATCCGGACCCGGTTCTTCGTGACGATGCAGCGATCCCCGTCGACCCGGATCCCGTCGTCCCCGGCATCGGTGACCCGGTTGCCGGAGACCGTGTGGTCGGCGGTCTGCAGGTGGATGCCGTGTTCCCCGGTGTGGGTGATCCGGTTCTTCTCGATCGTCATCGGTCCGGAGATGTTCGCATCGAGGTTGATCCCCTTCGATCCCGTGCTTTCGATCCGGTTCTTCGAGATCGTGTGGCCCGATCCGGTCGCGTCGATGCCGTCGTCGTCGACGCCGTCGATCGTGTTCTTCGTGACGATGCAGTCGTCCGGCGCGGTGCCGGTCAGGTCGGTGTCCAGGTTGATCCCGTCGCGGCCCGCGTGGCCGATCCGGCACTTCTGGATCGTGATGCGCGAGCTGTTGCCCACGGCGATGCCATGCTCGCTGACCATGGCGATGTCGAGGTCCGTGAGGACGCAGGTCACGCTGCCCCGGATCGTCACGCCGTGGCCGACGCTCCGGATCCGGAGGCCCTTCACGACCACGTCCTCGCAGTCGACGATCTCGATCCCCGGGTGGTCCGAGACGCCGGTGATCGTCGCCTTCTTCTTTCCCTGGATCGTGACCCCGTCCCGCCCTTCGACGGAGACCGGTCCGGCCCAGTCTGCCGCGATGACGACCTTGTCCCCGGGTTCGGCGGCATCGATCGCGTCGTTGGGATCGTCGTAGTCGCCGGGGTAGGTGATGGTCTTCGCGAAGGCCGGAGTCGTCCCGAGTACGACGGCCAGCACGGCCGCCGCGATGAGTGTCGTGCGCTTCATGTTCGTCCCCCTGTCTGTGATGTGCCCGGGGCGATTCTCGCGCGACGGAGTCCGGATTTCGACCCGCCTCTACAGCCGCGCCGCGATCGCGTCCGCCACCGCGAAGCCCTCGTCCGTGAGGACGAAGTCGTCACCCCGGAACACCGCGAGGCCGTCGGCCAGCAGGCGCTCCACCGTCTCCCGCCGGTCGGCCACGAACTCCCGGGGCACGCCGCGCGACGTCCGCAGGCCGAGGAACAGGCGCTCCAGCCGCCGGTCGTCGTCGTCGAGGAACTCCTCGCCGGCGACCGGATCCTCTCCGGCCGCGAGCCGCGCCGCGTAGGTCCGCACCGCCGCCTCGTTCCAGGCGCGGCGCTCGCCGTCGTAGGTGTGGGCGGCGGGGCCGAGCCCGAGGTACGGCGCGCATTCCCAGTACTTCCGGTTGTGGCGCGCCTCGTGGACCGGCGCCTTTGCGTAGCTCGAGACCTCGTAGGGCTCGTACCCGGCCTCGCGCATCAGGTCGCGCGTGATGAGGAACATCTCGCGCTCGTCCTCCTCGGAGAGGCTCTTCAGGGTGCCGCGCTTCTTCCACGCGCCGAACGGCGTGCCCGGCTCGATCGAGAGGAGGTAGGCCGAGACGTGCTCGACGTCGAACTCCGCCGCGAGGTCGATCTAGCGCTTCCAGCCGTCGACGCGGCGGCCGGGGATGCCGTAGAGCAGGTCGATCGTCAGGCACTCGAAGCCGGCGGCCCGCGCGAAGCGGATCGCGTCGCGCCCCTCGGCTCCGGAGTGGTGGCGGGTGAGGAACTCGAGATCGCCGTCGTCGAACGACTGCACGCCGACGGAGAGCCGGTTCACGCCGGCGGCGCGGAGGACGTCGAGGTCGGCGGGGGAGAGGTCTCCGGGGTTGACCTCGACGGTGATCTCGGAGTCGTCGGCGATCCGGAAGGTCTCGCGGAGGCGCGCCAGGATCGCCGCGAGTCGGTCCGCGGCGACGAGCGACGGCGTGCCACCCCCGAAGTAGACGGAGTCGAAGTCGCGGCCGGTCCAGGCGGGGGCGCGGAGGGCGGTCTCCTCGAGCACTCCGTCGAACCACCCGTCCTCGAAGTCGCGGTGGGTCGTGATCGCAAAGGAACAGAAGTGGCATCGCTGGCGGCAGAAGGGAACGTGGACGTAGATGCCGGCGTCGGGGCTCATCGCATCGGACGATGATCCCGGATCCGGCCGGCGACGGCAAGGCCCGAACCGTCGCCCCTGCTCCTCGACGAACTTCACCTTCTTCGGTGGGTTCACGCTCCACTTCGCGGTGACGGTCGCCGGATTCGCGAGGCGGAGTACGTATGGAGTCAATCGGAGCCAGGGCCCGGTCACCACACCGTGGGCAGGCCGTCGATCCTCCTGAGATTCCGGTCCTTCGTGACGAGGTCGGCGCCGAGGGACAGGGCGGTGGCGGCGATGATCCGGTCGGCCGGATCCGCCGGGTACCCCGCCGGAAGAGTCACGGAGCGCACCGCCACGTTCGTATCGACGGGGACCGTAGCGAGACCGGGAACGGACTCCGCCCGGGCGATCCAGTCCTCGACCGCCACCGACAGGCGGAGCCGGCCCCTCGCCGCGAGCATCGCGACCTCCCACGCGCTCATCGCCGAGATCCACGCGTCGCGCTTCGCGATCTCCTTCTCGATCCGCCGACGGGCCCGTTTCGAGAGGGATTCCGGCTCGGAGACGTAGAACACCCAGGCGTGGGTGTCGAGGACGATCACCGGAGCGCCTCCCACTCGTCCTCGCCCACGGGGTCGGTGGGGCGGTCGTAGGCAAGCACCGTCCCGCGCAGGGAGCGGAGCGCGTCACCGGTCTCCTCGCGGTATGCGACGACCCGCACGACGGGGCGACCGCGGTCCGTGACGATCAGGTCCCGCCCGGTCCGCTCCACGGTCCTCAGGTACTCCAGCGCCTTCGCCTTGAACTTCGACTTCGAGACCATGGTTTCCATCGTACGACCTCGGGGTGACATCCAAATATGACTACGGTCATAATACTACAGTCACATATGGAAGTCGATGGCGTCTGTCGGATCGGCCCGCGACGGAGGCGTGTCGGCCCGGCGCGGGGCGAGGGGGGCCGCGCAGTGATACCAGAATCCGGCCTCCGGACCATTGACGGCACATCCGGGCGGGTGTACGTTGCTCTTGCCGCGGCCGCTGTCGTGGCGCGCGGAGAAAGGGGATTCCGTGAACACGCAGCAGACGATTCTCAGTCTGTCGGTGGTCTTCCTGTGCCTCTGCCTGACGTCGTGCCTCAATGGCCCTCCGACCGTGGAGGGGCACCGCGCGGCGCTTCTCGTCTTCGACGACGTCGAGGACACCGGGAACTACGGCTACGGCGCGAAGATCCACGAGACCGGGGAGGCGAAGCTCTCCGTCGCGAAGATCGTGGACGAGAACGGACAGGAACTCGTCCCTGACTACGCACAGCTGACCGCCACTCAGACGGCCGGGGGCGCGGGGAAGGAACTCAAGGTCCTCAACTCGGCCCTGCTCGTCGAACTGTCCGGCGAGGAGTCGATCCTCACGGTCCGCTTCGCGCTCGAGCCGCGCCGGCTCGTGAACATCGGCGTGAACGGAACCGTGAAGACGTTCGTGGAGCCCGGGCCGTTCCCGACCTGGGACGGCATCACGACCTTCGTCTCCTACGACGAGGCCACGCACCGGGGGATGCTCTACTTCGCGGGTTCCCTTGCGTCGGTACGGTTCGGCGGGAAGCGGGTCTGGATCGACAACATCCTGTACGCCCGCCTTCCCTGACACGATACGGAAAGGGGAATGGAATGGCTGATGCGACACTCAAGGTCTATCTGTGGATGCCTGCCCGGAAGATCCGTCATGAGAGCTACGGCCTGCTCAAGAGCACGATGCTGATGAACGCGGCCGCGAGAGCGGTCCACGGCTGGTTCATCGGAAGCGGGGGCCACCTGAGCCAGGGCCACGCCATGATCGAAGTGAAGCTCTCCGGGGTGAAGCAGCTCCACTTCGGGAAGACGACCCAGGCCCGGAACTCCGAGACGGAGAAGCTCTGGGCGAAGGCGTTCCTCTACGATCGGACTCCGGACGGGGGCGTCGAGCAGATGAAACTCCATGCTTCCCCCGCTCGCTTCCAGGGCCGTTCGATCCTCAACAAGGAACTCGCGGACCCGGAGGGGGACCTGAGGATCCTCAAGCGCAAGGTGCCGCAGGCGGAAGGCCGCCGCGCCCTCGAGTGGATCAACGCCTCCGACGACGAACTCGCCGACGATCCGCTACAGCGGCCGGCCTGGGGTTTCGATCGGGGATGCACGAACTGGGTCCACGGCGCGCTCCACGCGGCCGGCGTGTTCGCGAACGCGGACACGGGCTACCGGAGGGTCTGGGTCCACGAGAACGCGTGGGCGGACGAGTTCGACCTCGACGGGTCCACCGCTCCCTGGTCGGGCACGCAGCAGGGGAAGTACCGGCACGAGCTGAGGTTCCTCACGCCGCATGTCTTCCGCGACCTGCTCGTCAACCGGAGTTTCGACCGGGTGTGATCGCCGCGGGCCGGGTCGTCCGGCGCGGATCGACGGGGGCGGCGTCTCCGGACGTCAGCCCTCGTCCTTCCCCGCCTTCAACACGGCGAGGAACGCGGCCTGCGGGATCTCCACCGCGCCGACCATCTTCATCCGCTTCTTGCCCTTCTTCTGCTTCTCGAGGAGCTTCCGCTTCCGCGAGATGTCGCCGCCGTAGCACTTCGCGGTGACGTCCTTGCGCATCGCGGAGATCGTCTCCCGGGCGATGATCTTGGATCCGATCGCCGCCTGCAGGGGCACGACGAAGAGGTGGCGCGAAATCGTCTTCTTCAACTGCTTGACGATCTGCCGGCCGCGGGTCTCGCAGCGGTCGCGGTGGGTGATGAAGGAGAGCGCGTCGACACGCTCCTTGTTGACGAGGATGTCGACCTTCACGAGTTCGGACGGCTCGTAGCGGCTGGGCTCGTAGGAGAATGACGCGTAGCCCTGGGAGACGCTCTTCAGCTGGTCGTAGAACTCGAAGAGGATCTCGGCCAGAGGCAGGTCGTAGCGCAGCTCCACGTTCCGCGGGTCGACGTAATGCATCTTCTGGTTCTGGCCGCGGTTCGCGATGCACAGCGCGATGACCTGGCCGAGGTAGCGCTCCGGACAGATGATCTCGGCGCGGATGTACGGCTCCTCCGTCACCTTGATCTGCGACGGGTCGGGGAAGTTCAGCGGGTTGTCGATGACGACCGTCTCCCCGTCCGACTTCTGCACCCGGTACTTCACGGTGGGGGCGGTGGTGATCAGCGACAGGCCGAACTCGCGCTCGATGCGCTCCTGCACGACCTCGAGGTGGAGCAGCCCCAGGAAACCGCAGCGGAACCCGAAGCCGAGCGACGTGGAGCTGTCCTTCTCGTAGACCAGCGACGCGTCGTTGAGCTTCAGCTTCTCCAGCGCTTCCGTCAGCTCCTCGTAGTCGTCGGCGGCGACGGGATAGAGCGACGAGAAGACGACCGGTTGCGCGTCGCGGTAACCCTCCAGCGGAGCGTCGGCCGGCCGGTCCTCGTGCGTCAGGGTGTCGCCCACGCGGGCGTCGGCGACGGTCTTGATCCCGGCGATCACGTAGCCCACGTCACCGGCGACGAGCTTCTTCGTCGGCACGCGCGCCATCCGGAAGTATCCGACCTCCTCGACGCGGTAGCTGCGCCGGCGCGAGAAGAGGCGGACCTCGTCGCCCGGCTTCACCGTCCCCTCGAACACCCGGAGGTGGACGACGGCACCGCGGAACTCGTCGTACTGCGAGTCGAAGACGAGCGCCTTCAGAGGGGTCTCCGGCTCCGACTCCGGCGGCGGGATGCGATCGACGATCGCCTCGAGCACGTCCTCGAGTCCCTCGCCGGTTTTCGCCGAGGCGAGGACGGCGTCGGCCGCGTCCAGTCCCAGCTCGGACTCGATCTGGTCGAGCACCCGGTCCGGGTCGGCGGCGGGCATGTCGATCTTGTTGATGACGGGGATGATCTCGAGTTCCTGCTCGAGCGCGAGGTAGAGGTTCGAAACCGTCTGGGCCTGGACGCCCTGGGAGGCGTCGATGAGGAGCAGCACGCCTTCGCACGCCTTGAGCGACCGGCTGACCTCGTAGGTGAAGTCGGCGTGGCCGGGGGTGTCGATGAGATTCAGGGTGAACTTCCGCCCGTCGGGAGCGACGTAATCGAGCGTGATCGCGTGGCTCTTGATGGTGATGCCGCGCTCGCGCTCGATATCCATGTCATCGAGGAGCTGGTTCTTCATGGCCCGGTCGGACACGGCCTGCGTCCGCTCGATGAGCCGGTCCGCGAGCGTGGACTTCCCGTGGTCGATGTGGGCGATGATGCTGAAGTTTCGTACCGCTTCCGCGTGCATAAGCTGACGAGGATAACCGGGCGAACGTCAGTCGGCGAATTCCGAGAGGAGGGTCGCGAAGTCAATCTTCGTGTACTCGCACTCCGCCGCCGGGCGCTCGCGGTCGGCGTGGGCGATCCACAGCACCAGGTCCTGCGGGACGAACAGCGCGTTGTGGAGGTTCGACTTCATCGCCACCGGGCGGGCCATCAGGCGGATCGCGGCCTCCGCGTCGATCTTCCCGTGGCCGGCCAGGATCCGGCGGCGAAGCTCGTCCAGCCGGCCGCCGGCGCTGAGCACCACCGCGTCCGGGATGCCCTTCCCCAGCCGATCGTGGTCGGCGCCCGCGCGCAGGACCTCGAACTTGTCCGGCGTGGCCGACACCGCCACCGCGTCCGGGATCTTGCCGTCGGCTACGACGTAGTAGTACTCGCACGTCCGCGGGCTCTTCCGCCAGAGGTCGATCGCCTCGTCGAGCGTTCCGCATTCCTCCAGCGCCCGGCGCATCAGCGTCGCCATCGGGACGCCGTCCCACTTCCCCTCGCCGCGGCCGCCCATTTCGCCGAGGGAGAGCTTCTTCTCGTTCATGCCCGTCACCGAGCCGACGAAGCCGGCGTAGCCGACGTTGACGAAGGCGTGCTTCCCCTTCGGCTTCACGACGAAGACCGTCGCCGCGTCCTGCAGCCCGATCATCGTCATGTAGTCGAGGACGCGGCCGTGGTAGAGCTTCCCGCCCTTCGTCGCCTTGCCGAACACCGCGAAGCCGGAGCAGTGGAACAGTTCCGGGAAGACGTTCGAGAGGCGGACCGTCTCGCGGTCGATCCCGGCGGCGTCGGCCAGGGCGTCCATCTCGGCGTGGTGGTCTGAAGGTATATGGGGAGCGAGGCGCTTCCAGGCGGTGCGCAGGACGGACGGGAACCACTCGCCGCGGTCGATCGTGTAGGCGAGTCCGGTCAGGTGGAGCGTCGAGTCGATTGCGCGTCGGGCTTCGGCGGCGAGGAGCTTCCCGTGCTTTGTCCCGATCTCCTCCGGCGTGCCCGTCAGGGTAACGATCCGGAACGGCTCGCGGCCGGTCAGCGCGGCCGTCGGCAAAAGCACCTCGCCGGCGCGGCGCAGGCCGCGGAGGATGGTGCGTTCGAGCTCGGCCCGGTCCACTTCCATGCAGGCGTGAATCGGGCCGTCGAGCTTGCGGCGCGGCGGCGGCGGTGCGATGGGGCAGTACCGGATCGTGACGTCGCCCACCGTGATGCTCAGGTCGTCCGAGCTCTCCCATGCGTGAAACTCGAGCTTCTCGCCGTTCACGGCGATCAGGCCCTGCAGGAGTTCCGCCGCGACCTCCTCGTTCATCCGGTCGAGGCCCCGGAAGGCGACGAGCGATTGCCACCAGGCCCGGAGGCGCGAATCCGCCGACAGGATTCGCAGCGCCATGCCTTCCGGCCTGAGGGAATCGGCTTCGGCGACCGTGCCCTTCCCGACGTACTGCCGCCGGTGGCGCTCGATCGCGAGGATCGTCTGCTCCGGAGCCCGCTTCAAGGTGAACCCGTACTTCGGGTGCCGGAACTCGAGTCGGAACTCCTCGTCGCCGTCCCGGTACACGACGAAGGTGCCCTTCTCGTCCTTCGTCGTGATGTGGATCGTGATGCCGAAGCTCGTCCTCTCGCCGGTGAGGATGCGGAGGATCCCGCGCAGCCGGCTGGAGACCTGGTCGGAAGCGGAAGCGGGAGCGGCGAGGAAGAGGAGCGCCAGGAGGCCGATCAGTCCGTTTCGCATGTCGGGCCCGATGGTAACCTGCGCGGATGACCGATTCACCGAACGAGATCGCGGCCTGGCTCTCCCTCTCCCGGAAGACCGTCGCCGAGACGAGGGTCTTCGACATCGTGGCGCGAGAGATGCGCCGCGAGAGCGACGGGAAGGAAGGGGAGTTCTGGTTCGTGGACGCGCCGGACTGGGTCAACGTCGTCGCGCTGACCGACGACGACGAACTCGTCCTCGTCGAGCAGTGGCGCCACGCCCGGGAGCGGGTGACACTGGAGGTCCCCGGCGGCACGGTGGATCCCGGGGAGTCGCCGGAGGAGGCGGCCGTCCGCGAACTCCGCGAGGAGACGGGC
>JBDLIY010000090.1:0-11108 GCA_039714635.1 Planctomycetota bacterium | reverse complement strand
GTCGGGTTCCCCGGATGGTAGTCGATCCGAACAAGTGAGTCAGACTCCGTTCGGACAGAAAACCAGCCGAACGGAGTCTGACTCAGCTGTTCGGGCCCGTGCCACTTCGGAAAGGTCCACCGGACCTTCCCGATCCACGGCCTCGCCTGCGGCGGGCCCGCGGAACGTGCCCGTTCAAATCCCTCCGGGAAAGGACCGCGGAAAGGCGCGCGTGGTGGGGGCGGAGGGATTTGAACCCCCACAGGCTCTCGCCTACCAGGTCCTAAACCTGGCGCGTCTACCAGTTCCGCCACGCCCCCACCGGGGTCGGAGATTGTCCGGCAATCCCGAGACGGGATGGACGGAAATCCCTTCCGGAGCGTCCATAATGGAGACGCCGGTGTGTGAACCGACCCATCCAGGAGAAAGACCATGAGAAAACGCTGGACACTCCTCGCAGTCTTCGTCGCCGTCTTCGCGCTCGGAGGCGCGATCGGCATCGCGGCCGACCGCTACTACGTCGGGGCCATCCCGTCGAACCTCATCTCCGAGGAATTCAAGATGTCGGTCGGCGTCTCCACCTCCGGCAGCCCCAGCCGCGCGAACTGGATCCACCAGAACCGGGAGGTCCTCAACGTGCCCGAGCACTACGGGCGCCTCGTGACGATCAACAGCGACCGCGAGACGGCGCTCCTCTGGTACCAGGACGACAACGGCCGCATCCGCAACGTCGTCATCGAACAGCCCGCCGACACGTGGTACATGATCGACCACCAGAAGACGACCGAACTGAAGCTCACCCGGCGGAAGTAGCCCGTGCCCTGCGACGAGTACCGGGCCCTCGTGACGCAGCGCGCCCGGGGCCCGCTGCCGGAGGAGCAGGAGCGCCTGCTCCAGGATCATCTCCCGGACTGCCGGGAGTGCCGCCGGGCCGTCGCCCTCCAGGAACTCGACGACGCCGCCGTCCACGACGCCCTCCTCGGCCTCCCGAACCGGGACGCCGGGGGCGCCGCGAGCGCCCGGTCGGCGACCCGCGCGATCGTCGTCCCCGCGGTCCTGCTCGCGCTCGTGCTGTTCGGCCTCTGGGCTCTCTACGGGAGCTTCGAGCGGGCGGCGGCGGAGAAGCAGCGGGCCCGGATGTCGGCGGCCGCCCTCGACCGGACCGTGATGCCGCGCTCCCTCCGGCGCGACCTGCCCGTCGTCCTCGCGGACTTCGCGGACCAGGTCGGGGCGCCGGTGGAGATGGCCGGGGATCCCGCGGAGCCGATCGAGGTGACGTTCGTGCTGGAGCGCAGGATCCGGCTGCGATCCGCATTGTCGCTGCTCGCCCGGTTCCACCGCGTCGATTTCGTGGTCGGCGAGGATCGCGCGAAGTTTCCCGGTGCCACGGCGGAGACGGCCCGGCCGGCGGAGGACCTCGATCTGGACCTTCGGCTGCGGAGCGAACTCGTCACGCTCAACTACGCCGGGGACCGCCTCGCGGGGGCGCTGCAGTACATCGACGACCTGAAGGGCATCAACCTCGTCGTCGCCCCGGAGGCCGTCGCGAAGGTGGCCGCGACGCCCGCCCGCCTCGAGGTCCGGGACGAGGCGCTGGGAGACGTCCTCTCCGGCCTGCTGAAGGGCACGGGACTGGGCTGGACGGTCCGTCACGAATGTGTCGTGATCGGGGCACGCTGATGTTGACAACGACCGCGAGCGGGAGTACCTTTTCCTACTAACCGGAGAGTAGTATCCGAAAACACCGAAAACAAAACCGAAAACATAGAGGAGTTGTAGTCGGGGTTGCCCTCAACGGGCTTAAAACTTCCACCTCATCCCTATTCTCCAAGAAGTAACCCTGGCTACTCTCGGGGGGAGCGCCTTGCTAACGCTCCCCCCACTTGATTCCCGGCCAGATTCACGCCCAGGTTCACGCCCGGTTTCACGGCGCGCAATCAGCCGGAAGACTCCGGCTTCTGGATGAGGTCGCGGACCCGGATCGCGTGCGTCTGGATCTTCCCCATGCGCTCCGCGACGGGGCCGGTGAGATCCGGATTGCGGGCGAGAAGCTGCGCGAAGCCGATGACGGCGGTGAGCGGGTTGTTCAGCTCGTGGCGGAGGGAGGACGTGATGCCGGGATCCGCGCCGATCAGCGCGAGGTCCCCGTCCGCGGGCTCGAGCGGGGCTTTCTCGTCGATCACGTCGAATCCCGCTCTCCGAAGCCCCTCGACGACCTCGGATCCGAGGGCCACCTCACCGATGTAGAGTCTCGTCATCCACGCCTCCCCTGGGTACGAACCTTACGATACCGTAACTTCTTGCGGTCTCCCCCCTCGTTCCCTAGCATCGGTCGTTTGTCCCGGAGGTTCACCTCCGGGTTTTGCATATCGAGAGTTCGAGCGACGGGAGCGCCGCGCCCGGCCGGGCCCGGCGATGGAAGACATGGCGGAAGACGACAAGAAGCGCTACCTCTCCGAAACCGAGGTCGTGGGGCCCTGCAAGGTCGAGGTGAAGATCACGGTCCCGGTCGAGACGATCCACGAGGAATATGACGCGCGGTACGAGGAGATCATCAAGACCGTGGCGTTTCCCGGCTTCCGGGTCGGCCACACCCCTCGCCGCCTCGTCGAGAAGAAGCTCGGCGACGAGGTCGAGGGCGACGTCAAGGAGACCCTGATCTCCGAGTCGTTCAAGGCGGCCATCGAGGACCATGACCTCGACCCGATCTCCGACCCGGACGTCGACCTCGAGGGTCTCGAGCTCTCCCGCGAAACCCCGCTCGAGTACTCGGCCACGCTGCTGGTGCGCCCCACCGTCGAACTTCCGGACTACACCTCGATCGAGGTCGAGGCGGAGAAGCCCGAAGTCACCGACGAGAAGATCGAGGCCGTCGTCGACGCCGAGCGGAAGCGCCACAGCCTCCTCGAGCCGGTCGAGGACGGCGAGGTCGAGCAGAGCGACATCGTCGTCATCGACTTCACCGCCCGCGTCGGGGACGAGAAGATCGCCGAGAAGGAGAACGAGGAGTGCGCGCAGATGTTCCCGTACGTCGGCGGGCTCCCCGCGAAGGACTTCCCCGAGACGCTGCTCGGGAAGAAGGTCGGCGCCGAGTTCGAGCTGACCGACACCTTCCCCGAGACCTGGCCGGACCCCGACTTCGCCGGCAAGGACTTCGGGATCGAGGTGAAGCTCCAGGACATCAAGCGCTACGTCCTTCCCGAGGTCGACCAGGAGTTCGTCGAGAGCCTCGACTACGACTCCGTCGAGGAGTTCCGGGAGGAGATGCAGGAGCGCGTCGAGCAGGAGGCCGCGCAGGAGGCCCAGGGGAAGACCGACGAGAAGATCCGCGACGCCGTCATCGCCGCCGCGCCGTTCGAGCTCCCCGAGGACATCATCAAGGAAGAGACCTCGCGCCGCATCGACCGTCTCCAGGCCCAGCTCCGCATGCAGGGCGCGGGCGAGGAGGACGTGGACCAGAAGATCGCCGAGGCCAGCAACTCGGCGGGTGACGAGGTCGAGCGCGACTACCGGACCGCGTTCCTCATGGACGCGATCGCGAAGGCCGAGAAGATCTTCGTCACCGAGTCCGAGATCGAGGAACGCATTTCCCAGATGGCGTCGGCCTACGGTCGCTCGTACGAGGAGATGGAGCAGTACGTCGAGCAGCGGGACATGGCCGGATCCATCCGCGCGGGAATGCGTGAGGAGAAGGTCATGGAGATGTTGAAGAAGAAGGTGAAGATCTCGGACTAGACGTCGAGCTGAAACGGAGACTGCACCGAATGTCCATCATCCCCTACGTCATCGAGAAGACCGGTCGCGGCGAGCGCGCCTACGATATCTACTCGCGCCTCCTCGAGGACCGGATCATCTTCATCGGTACCGCCCTGGACGACAACGTGGCGAACGCGGTCATCGCCCAGCTGCTCTTCCTGCAGAAGGACAACCGCCACCAGGACATCCAGGTCTACATCAACAGCCCCGGCGGCTACATCAGCTCGGGTCTGGCGATCTACGATACGATGCAGTTCGTGCAGCCCGACGTCGCCACCTACTGTCTGGGTCAGGCATCGTCCATGGGCGCGGTCCTCCTGGCCGCGGGGACGAAGGGCAAGCGGTTCGCCCTCCCCCACTCCCGCGTGATGATCCACCAGCCCTTCGGCGGCGCCGAGGGCACGGCGGCGGACATCGAGATCCACGTGGAAGAGATGCTCAAGATGAAGTCGAACCTCAACCGGATCCTCGCCCGCCACACGGGGCAGACCGAGGAGACGATCGCGGCGGACTCCGACCGCGACTACTTCCTCTCCGCCGACGAGGCGAAGGAGTACGGCCTCGTCGACGAGGTCATCGCGTCCCTCAAGGATGAGGGTGGGGACGAGGGTGGGGATGAGGGCGCGAGCGACGAAGAGAAGAGCGAATGACGAAGCGAAGTTCTGTCGAGAAGTGCACGTTCTGCGGCAAGAGCCGGCACATGGTCGAGAGCCTGATCGCCGGCCCGCCGCACATCTACATCTGCAACGAGTGCGTCGAGCTCTGCAACTCCATCCTCGCCGAGGAGAGCCGCCGCGGTCGCGAGACCGTGGACACCGACCTCCTCGGGGCGCGGGAGGACCTGCTCACGCCGCGGCAGATCAACGGGCTTCTCGACGACTACGTCATCTCCCAGGACCGCGCGAAGCGCGTGATCTCCGTCGCCGTCCACAACCACTTCAAGCGGCTCCTGTCGGACGTGGACACGACCGATGTCGAGCTGGAGAAGTCGAACATCCTCCTGCTCGGCCCCACGGGCTGCGGCAAGACGCTGATCGCCAAGACGCTGGCGCGCA
The DNA here is from genome assembly GCA_039714635.1 of Planctomycetota bacterium. Taxonomy (GTDB): domain Bacteria; phylum Planctomycetota; class JAJSAM01; order JAJSAM01; family JAJSAM01; genus JBDLIY01. Next base: position 6,318 of record JBDLIY010000090.1, on the reverse strand, counting down.
TCCTCGACGTGCCGTTCGCCATCGGTGACGCGACGACGCTGACCGAGGCCGGCTACGTCGGCGAGGACGTCGAGAACCTGCTTCTGAAACTCCTCCAGTCCGCCGACTGGGACCGGGACCGGGCCGAGCGCGGCATCATCTTCATCGACGAGATCGACAAGATCGGCCGGACGACGATGAACGTGTCGATCACCCGCGACGTCTCCGGCGAGGGCGTCCAGCAGGCGCTCCTCAAGATGCTCGAGGGGACGGTCGCCAACGTGCCGCCCCAGGGCGGCCGGAAGCACCCCGAGCAGTCCTACATCCAGATCGACACGACGAACATCCTGTTCATCTGCGGCGGGACGTTCTCCGGCATCGAGAGCCTCATCCAGCGCCGGATCGGGCAGAAGGCGATCGGCTTCGAGCGCGGCCCCGAGAGCGCCGAGGACCTCGGCATCATCCTCGACCACGCCGAGCCCCGGGACCTCCTGGAGTTCGGCCTGATCCCGGAGTTCGTGGGCCGCCTGCCGATCGTCGCCGCGCTGCACCCGCTCACCGAGACCGACCTCGTCGAGATCATGACGAAGCCGAAGAACGCCATCCTCCGCCAGTTCGCCAAGATCTTCGAACTGGAGGACGCGGAGCTGACCTGGACGGACGAGGCCCTCCTCGAGGTGGCGCGCATGGCGCTCTCGAAGGAGACCGGCGTCCGCGCGGTCCGCGCGATCCTGGAGAACGTCCTGCTCGACATCCTCTACGAGCTGCCCGAGGAAGGCAGCCGCAAGGAGTTCGAGCTCACGCCCGAGGTCATCCGCGGCGAGGCCAGCCTGCTCTCGTTCCCGGAGAAGAAGGGCCCCAAGCGCGAGAGCGCGTAGTGCGCCGATGGAACGGCTCCCCGCCGTCACCGCCCTCACCGCCGACGAGATCGCGGCGCTCCTCGAGGTCCCCGCCTTCCGCGGACGGCAGATCCGCGCGTGGGTGGTCGAGCGCGGAGCGACGGACTTCGAGGCGATGACGGACCTCCCGGTCGCGCTGCGCGAGAGCCTGCCGGGGAAGCTCCGGATCGCGACCTCCGTCATCGGCGAGAAGCACCGCGGCCGGGACGGAACGTTCAAGCTGCTGCTCACCATGGAGGACGGCGAGCCGGTCGAGTGCGTCCTCATCCCCGAGGGCGAGCGGCTCACGCTCTGCGCCAGCAGCCAGGTCGGCTGCCCCGCCGGCTGCGCGTTCTGCGCCTCCGGGCTGCGCGGCCTGACGCGGAACCTCGCCGCCCACGAGATCCACGAGCAGTTCATCCACGCCCAGCGGGTCGCGGGCGAGAAGCCCATCTCGAACGTCGTGGTCATGGGCATGGGCGAACCGCTGCTGAACTTCGAGAACGTCGTCGCCGCGCTCGATCTGTTCCCGATCGGCGCGCGCCGGATCACGCTCTCCACCGTCGGCCTGCCGGACCGGATCCGGCGCCTGGCCGAACAGAGCCGCAAGGTCAACCTGGCGGTGTCGTTGCACGCGCCGGACGACGAGACGCGCAACCGCCTCGTGCCGATCAACGCGAAGTTCGGGATCGAGGAGGTCGTCTCCGCGGCCCGGGACTACTTCGAGGCGACGGGCCGGGACGTGACCTACGAGTACATCCTGATCGAGGGCGTGAACGCGTCGATGGAGCACGCGGATCGGCTGGCGAAGCTGCTCCGGGGCGGCAACCTCAACGTGAACCTGATCCCGATGAACCCGGTGGATTCGCTCCCCTTCCGGCCTCCGACGGACGCGCACGTGGAGTTCTTCCGGGAGCAGCTCGCGCGCGCGGGGATCCCGACGCACGTCCGCCGCCCGCGCGGCCGCGAGATCGACGCCGCGTGCGGGCAGCTGCGTCTGCGGAAGCTGCGGGAGCGCGCCTGACGCTCAGTCGAAGCGCAGCGTGAGCTTCGTCCGCACACCGCCGCGCAGCACGAGGACCTCGATCGGTCCTTTCACGGGGCAGAGCAGGAGCGCGCGGCGGAAGCCCCGGGTGGACCCCACGGGATGCCCGCCGAACGAGGTCAGGATGTCGTGGACCTTCAGACCGGCCCGGCCGGCCGGCGAGTCGGTCCGCACCGTCAGCACGTCGAGCCCCTCCCCCTCCTCGAGGTCGGTCTGCGCGGCGACGGCGGGGTCGGGGACGCCGACGGTGAGCCCCACCTTCACCACGCGGCCGTGCGCGCGGACCATGCGGGCGGTGAAGAGCACCTGGTCCGTGGGCAGCGCGAAGTTGATGCCGTGGGCTCCGAGCTTCGCACCCGGCGCGCCGCCCGTCATCCCCTCGCGGATCGGGTCCTTTGGCTCGACCTCCCTCAGCCGCTTCTGGTAGCCCCGCAGGCGGCCCATCACGAGTTCCGCGATCTTCTTCTGATCCTCGGTGAGCTTCAGGGCGTCGACGAAGAACTGCACCTGGTCGAGGTCGATGCGGCGGGCCACGTCGTGGATCATCTCGCGGATCCGCTCCACGGAGGGCGACCGGCCGAAGGAGGAGGAGATCATGCCGATCATCCGCCCCTTCGAGTCGGCGACGAGGCCGCCGGAGTCGCCGGGATTGACGAGCACGGTCGTCTGGATCAGGTCGTAGTAGACGACCGTCGTCTTCCTGCCGGCCACGACCGTGTAGCCCTGCACCTGGCGCCCGAGGCCGGAGACGATGCCGGTACTCACGCTGTCCGTCAGGCCGAACGGGTTGCCGATCGAGATTGCGAACGCTCCGACCTTCACGCTGTGCGGCGGAGCCATCTCCACGGGGACGAGCCCCGCGGGATCCGCCTCGAGGATGCCCACGTTGAAGCGCTCGTCGACGCCGAGGACCTTCGCCGGCCGCCGCGGACCGTCGGCGGTCTGGATCTCCACTTTCGTCGCGCTCGAAACGGCGCTCCCGAGCGTCGCGATCGTCGCCGCGTCGTCGAGGACCACGCCGGAGACGGTGATCTTCTTCGTGCCGCCGAACCCGTCCGGCCCCGTCGCGTGGACGCGGACGACCGACGGGGCGAGCTTCTCCGAGAGCGCGATGACTTCCTTCTCGATCTTCTCGAGAATGGATTCCTCGGAGATCGCCGGGGCCGCGAGCAGCAGCAGCGCCAGCGCGGCGAGCGCGGCCCGCGTCATCAGAACTCGTCCCATCCGGTCCGCTCCGGTTCCGCGGGTACGACGAAGGGAAGCTCGCCGGCGTCGTAGTCGTGCTCGGGGCCCACGTCGCTCGGGGCGACCTCGGCGAGCATGTACTCTTCGCCCACGTCGGCGGGAGGAACCTCCGCCGTCGGCGGCGTCACCGTCGGCGCGTCCACGCGCTCGCCGGGAAGGTTCGAGACCACGGCGTACGTCCCCGCCGCGGCGAGGAGCACGGCGGCGGCCGCCCGGAGCGGGAAGCGCCGTCGGGCGCGCGGCGGCGGGCCGGCCCTCAGGCGGACGGACGGCCAGAGGTCCGGCGCCTCGGACGGGACCTCCCCCTTCAGGGCGAAGAGCGATTGCCGGCTGCTCTCGCAGGCGGCGAACTCCGCGGCGCAGGCCTCGCAGGTCGCCAGGTGACGTTCCACCGCGGCGCCGAGGGTCTCGTCGAGGTCGCCACCGACGTGCAGCGGAACCAGCGCGACGATCCGGGAGCACTTCATGGCCGTCCTCCCGACCCGCGCGCCAGCCGGCGTTCCCAGGCCTGGCGGAAGAGCTTCCGCGCCCGGTGGATCCGCCAGCGCACCGTGGCGTGCCCCACGCCGGAGAGATCGGAGATATCCTTGCCCGACTTCCCCTCGACGTCGCGGAGGATCAGCAGCGCGCGGTACCGCGGCGGCAGCTCCTCGAGGACTTCGCGCACCTCGCGGCGCAACTCATCCCCCAGGACGCCCGCGTCGGGCCCGTCCGAGGGATCGACGAAGTCGGCGGAGAGCGGCGACCGGCCGGCCCGGGAGCGCTGCCGCATGCGATCCACGGAGAGGTTGTAGGCGATCCGGTAGATCCAGGTGTAGAAGCGCCGGGAGGTGTCGAACCGGTCCAGGCGGCGGTAGACGCGGATGAACGCCTCCTGCGCCACGTCCCGGGCATCGTCCTCGTTGCCGAGGATCTTCCAGGCGGCCCGGTAGAGCCGCTCCTGGTAGCGCCGGACGAGTCCCTCGTACGCGTCGGCGTCGCCGGCGAGCACGCGGTGGACGATCTCGGCGTCGCTGGCGATCTCGGAATCCATGGACATCGCGAGCTTAGCCGCGGGTCCTCCCTCGGTCAACGGACGCACGATGGACATGCAGGTGGTACGGGAACCCGACGCGCTGTGTTGGAGGCTCGCTCAGACGACGCCGCGGAAGAGTCGCCCGAGCCCGCGGATCCGGTCGTAGCGGTCCGCGACGAGCTGGTCGCGCGGGACATCGACGATCTGCTCGAGGTTCGCGACGAGGGCCTGCCTCAGGAGATCCGAGGCCGATGCGTGATCGCGGTGGGCGCCGCCGAGGGGCTCGGTGATGATCTCGTCCACGATGCCGAAGCCCTTCAGGTCCTCCGCGGTGAGCCGCAGGGCCTCCGCCGCCTCGCTGGCCTTCTCGCCGTCCCGGAACAGGATCGCCGCGCAGCCCTCCGGAGAGATCACGGAGTAGTAGGCGTGCTCCATGATGAGCACGCGGTCCCCGATGCCGATTCCGAGCGCGCCGCCGGAGCCGCCCTCCCCGATCACGGCCACGACGATCGGGACCGCGAGGGTGGACATCTCCATGATGTTCTCGGCGATGGCCCAGGCCTGGCCGCGTTCCTCCGCGCCGATGCCCGGGTAGGCGCCCGGCGTGTTGATCAGCGCGATGATCGGCAGCCCGAACCGCTCCGCCATCTTCATCTTGTGGAGCGCCTTGCGGTAGCCCTCGGGGTGGGCGCAGCCGAAGTTGCAGGTCTGCCGCTCCTTCGTGTCCCGGCCCTTCCGGTGGGCGACGAGGAGCACCTTGCGCCCGTCGAGTCGCGCGAACCCCGTGAGGATCGCCTTGTCGTCGCCGTACAGACGGTCCCCGTGGAGTTCCACGAACTCCTCGAACACGGTCCGGACGAAGTCCTCGGTCATGGGACGCTTCGGGTGGCGCGCGAGCTGGACCTTCTGCCAGCGGTTCAGGCTGGCGAAGATCTCGCGCGTCTTGCGCTCGCATCGCTCCTCGAGAGGTCGGATCTCACCACCCAGATCCATCCCCGTCGCGGCGGAGAGGTTCTTCAGTTCGTCGATCTTCCCGATCATCTCGAGAATCGGCCGCTCGAAGCTCAGGCCGTCCGGCATGTTCGTGTTGGGCTTTGCCAAGGGAATCAAAATTCCTTGTCGGGGTCGAAGGGCTGGGCGAAAAACCTATCGGTGACGGGCCCCCGCGGGAAGAAAAAAGTCCATCGACCCCGGCCCCCGAATCGGCGTTTCTCGTTCCAGGACAAACGGATAGGCCGCACCGGCCCTTCCAGAAAGACCAGGTGAACGTGCACCTCGTCCAGGTCTCGACCCGACCCGACGTCAACGACGCCCACGCGGACGGAGTTCTCACCGACCTCCGGGAGGCCGGCCTGTCCGGCGTCACCCGCGTCGAGTTCGTCAAGTGCTACCTGTTCTCGGACGACGTCGATCCGGACCAGGTCGACCGCATCGCGCGGCGCCTGCTCGTGGACGGCGTGGCCGAGAACTACACCATCGACGGCGACGCACCCGTCGAGTCCGGCGCCGGGAAGCCGGTCCTCGTCCTGCGCAAGCCGGGCGTGATGGACCCGGTGGCGCTCTCGCTCTCCGAGGGCATCTCTCACATGGGGATCACGCCGCCGCGGATCCGCATCGGGCGTCTGTACCTGGTCGAGGGCGACGTCGACGCCGACGCTCTGTCCGAGTCCTGCCGCCGCGTCGTCGCGAACGAGACGATCGAGGAGATCAGCTTCGAGGGCGAGTTCCCGCGCTCGTTCCCGGAGCCAGCGCCCTACGTGTTCTCACGGGTCGAGGTCCCGCTCGAAAACCTGACGGACGACGAGCTCCTCGTGCTCTCGAAGAAGAACGTCCTCTCGCTCAACCTCGTCGAGATGAAGACGGTCCAGGGCTTCTACCGGGACCTCGGCCGCTCCCCCACCGACGTCGAGCTGGAGACGATCGCCCAGACCTGGTCCGAGCACTGCAAGCACAAGACGCTCGCCGGGATCGTGAACTTCCGCGGCGAGCGGATCGTGAACCTCCTCAAGGAGACGATCTTCAAGGTGACGCAGGAGATCGACCGCCCGGACTGTCTCAGCGTCTTCGTCGACAACGCCGGCGTCATCCGGTTCGACGACGAGCGCGCGATCTGCATGAAGGTGGAGACTCACAACCACCCCTCGGCGATCGAGCCG
>JBDLIY010000089.1:0-11124 GCA_039714635.1 Planctomycetota bacterium | reverse complement strand
AGTCCACGAAGAGCCAGGGCAGGACGAGGAGGCCGTGCGCCACGGGCGCGGGCCAGCGCGAGCGGAGCAGCAGGCGCGCGCGGTGGAGGTGCGTCCGGACGGTCGCCTCCGGCCGGTCGAGAAGCTCGGCCGTCTCCGCCGTCGAGAGCCCCATGAGCAGCCGGAGGACGGCGGGGTCCCGGTACTTCGCGGGCAGGCGGGCGATCTCGCGGCGCGCCCGCGCCGCCTCCTCCGCGTTGGCGATCTCCGGCAGCGGGGACGGCGTGCGGGTCGGTCTCGACAGGCGCCGCGCGATCTGGTGCTGGCGCTGGTTCACGGCCTTCTGCCGGTACGCGATTCTCACCACGGCGGTGAGCAGCCACGGCAGCACGGGAGCTTCGAGCCGCTCGCCTCGCTTTCGGATGAGGGAGAAGTACGCCGTCTGCACCGCGTCCTCGGCGTCCTGCGGCTTGCCGATCCGCCGCGCCACGGCGAGGAGTTTCCCGCGCGTACGGAGGACCACCTCCTCCATCGCCTCCTCGTCACCGGACAGCAGGTACCGGTCGAGAAGCTGCTGGAGGGGATCGTCTCCCCGGAACGGACTTTCTTCGATCAGGGCCATTGCATGAGTAGTGCGGCCCGCGGAGGCCGCGTTTCAATCCACCGCCGGAGATCCGCCCTCCGGCTATCTCAGGCGGTTTCGATACGACCGCGCCTCTTCCCGGAAGACCTGGAGAGTCCGGTCGGTCTCCTCCTGCAGGCTCTTCACCCGGCGCTGCGACCCGGCCTCGCTCTTCTCGAACGGGGCGCGCGCCTCCGCCAGCTTCCGGGACGCCGCGATCAGGTCCTCGATCGCCGCGATGTAGCCGATGACGGCGGCCTGCAGGTCGAGGGCCGACCCCGTGGCGCCGAGGGACTGCACGTCCTTCTTCGTCTTCCGCAACCAGGGAAGGACCTGGGTGTCGACGGCCTTCAGGTACTGGGACGACAGGTAGGTCCCCCGGTCCATCTCCGCGATCTTCTCCTGCACGCGCTGCGCGGTGGCGACGAGTTGCGTGAGGGTCTCGCGCAGGCCCTCGCCGAACTCCGGCGCGGCGACGAACGCCGGCTGGATGGCCTGGACCTTCTCCCCCGCGACCTTCGTCAGTTCCCCGAGCCGCTCGCGCGCCGGCTGGGTCGCGGCCCGGGACTGACGGTTGATCGAGAGGATATCGGCGAACGCGGAGAGGTACTCCCCCCGGAGTGTCGCGTAGCGGATCAGGAACCCGTGAATGCGCGTGAGGTCCTCCCCCTCGGGCTTGATCTCCCCCACCTTGACGGCGACCTTCGCGTTCAGCGGCTGGAGGCGGTCCCGGATGAAGGCCTCGACCCTGTCCATGGAGTCGAAGTGGACCGCGTCCGCGGTCAGTTCCGCGAACTGCCGGTACGCCTGGTCCTCCTCCTCGAGCAGCGGGGAGACGGCGAGGTCGTAGCGCTCGAAGGCCGCCTTGGCCTCGCCCCCTCCGCAGTGTGCGGCGGCGAGGACGGCAAAGAGGATCGCAAGGGACGCGAGCAGAGCGGCGTGAATGCGCATTCGTTCCTTCCTGTGCTATTCTCGGGACGAGGCGGTTCCCGTTCCGTCTTCGACTCAGTCTGGCAGGCGCGCCCGGCCCGTGTCAAACCCGCCGCGACACGGCCCTCGAGGAGAACCCGAATGCGGATATCGGTGGGCGTGGCCGTCGCCCTTCTCCTGATCTTCGCCGTCGCCCCCGTGGTGCTCGTCGTGGGCGACTCGTTCCTGTCCGGGGACGGGGGCCTGACCCTCTCCCACTACGTCCGGGCCTTCGCGCCGGCGTACCGCCTGACGCTCCTCGGCAACTCGCTTCTCATCGCGACGCTTTCGACGCTGATCGCGCTGGCGATCGGGGTGCCGTACGCCTTCTTCTGTACGAGGGTGAGGACGCCGTTGCGCGGTCTTTTCTCCGCGCTCTACATCCTGCCGCTCGTGCTGCCGCCCCTGCTGATGATCATGAGCTGGTCCTCGTTCCTCCTGTCGCTCCGCGACGAGACGACGGGCCTCGGCCCCGCCCGGTACCTGGGCGGGATCGGCGGAGTCGCCTTCATCCTGGGGATCTCCTACTTCCCCTTCATCGTGCTGTTCGCCCGCAAGGCGTTCACCGACATCGGCGCGGGACTGGAGGAGGCGGCCCGCATGACGGCCGGCCCGCTGGCGGCGTTCGCGAAGGTGACCCTGCGGCTCTCCACGCCGGCCATCCTCGCGGGGGCGCTCTTCGTCTTCCTCTTCTCCATCGCCGACTTCTCGGTGACGGACTACGTGAGCATCGTCGCCGACACGGAGGGGACGGTCCGCGCCTACCCGTTCGAGGCGTTCCAGATCTACGGCACCAACTTCACGGACGCGAAGCTGGGCCACCGGGAAGGCGCGGCCCTGGGACTGCCGCTGGCCCTGCTCTGCATCGGGCTGCTCTTCGTCCTCATGTGGCTCGTCCGGAAGGACCGCCACGTGACGGTGACGTCCGGTCACCGCCGCGTGGAGGACGTCGAGGCGAAGAGTTCCCCCGCGACGAAGGTCGCCTTCCGCGCCGCGGGCTTCCTCTTCCTGCTCGCGGCGCTGACTCTCTCGGTCGTCGTGCCCGTCGGCTGGATCACGGCGTCCGCGGTGAAGCCGGCGGCGGCGAAGACGGCCCCGGACGGGACGGTGGTCACGGCCGGCGGCGGTCTCGTCGACAACCTCCGCCGCACGCTGCTCGATCCGGGCAACGCCCTGCCGGACGTGGGCGCCAGCCTGCTCTACTCGGCGATCGCCGCCGTCGTGATGGTCTTGATCGCGGCCGTCCTCGGCCACCACATGGTCCGCGCGGGGCCGCGGCGCGAGGCCACGGTGATGACGCTGGCGTTCCTGCCGCTGGCGTTCGGGCCGATCATGTTCGGGGCGGGCCTGATCCGGATGTGGAACCACTCCGCGCTGGAGATCAACGGCGAGAACGCGGTCTACGACGGCCTGCTGATCGTGATCTTCATGCTCGTGGGCAAGTACCTGCCCTTCGCGCTGGCGGCGGTGGGGTCGAGCGTCCGGCGGATCGACCGGCGCTACGAGGAGGTGGCCGCGGTGGCCGGCGTGCGGCCGGCGCGCCGGATGTTCGAGATCGTCTCGCCGATGATCGTCCCGGGCCTCGTGGGCGGCCTCGTCCTGGGCTTCGTCTTCGCGATGCGCGAACTGGACACGCGGGCGATGCTCTCGGCCGGCGGAACCCGCTCGGCGATCCTCACGATCTACCGCTGGGTGCACTTCTTCCGCGACGAGTGGGTCTGGAGCCTCTGCCTGGTCCTGATCGTGCTGATCGGGCTCCCGTTCCTGCTCTACGTGCTGCTCCTGTCGAAGCGGATCCGGGTGCTCTGAACCCCGGCGCACGAAACGGCACATCGCTGACAGGCGTTACTCTGTCACATTCCCGCAAACCGCTCCATCAGCATCCTCGTCATCGGGCCCGGCACCACGGCGTACGGCCTGCCGTCCACTTCCCCCACCGGCAGCACATCGCGCGTCGTCGAGGTCAGGAACGCCTCGTCGGCGTGGCGAAACTCCTCCGCGCCGAACCGGCCCTCCTCGACGCGGACGTTCGCCTCCGCCAGCAGCTTCAGCACCAGGCTCCGCGTGATGCCGCGGAGCAGGCCGCAGGAGATCTCCGGCGTGTGCACGACACCACCGGTCACGAAGAAGACGTTCGCCGTCGTGCTCTCGGTCAGGTGACCGGCACCGTTCAGCAGGATCGCGTCGTCGGCGCCGCGCTCTCTCGCCTCCATGATCGCCAGAACGCTGTTCAGGTAGTTCCCGCTCTTCACATTCGGGTCGAGCGCGTCCGGAGCCGTGCGACGGCGGTCCGTGATCGCCAGGCGGATCCCGTTCTCGACCTGCCGCGCCGGCGGCGTGACGAGGGGCTTCGCGATCAGGATCACGCGGGGCGAAGAGCAGGTCCCCGGGTGGAGTTCGAGGTCGCCGACCCCGCGCGTCACGACGATGCGGACGTAGGTCTCGGCGTTCCCGGCCGCGACGATCAGTTCATCGATCCAGCCCGTGATCTCTCCGTCGGAGACGGGGACGTCGAGAGCGAGGGCGGCGGCGCTCGCGCGCAGCCTCGCCAGGTGAGGCGTGGCGAGGAACGGCCGACCGTGGCGCGTGCGGATCACGTCGTAGACGGAATCGCCGAAGAGGAAGCCGTGGTCCAGCACCGGGACCGTCGCGTCTTCCGGGGATACGATCCTGCCATCGAGACTGACGAGCGTCGTCATGCCGTAGAACCTACCTGAGAGCCCACTCTCCCATCAAAGGAGACCGGCCCCGGAATGCTTCACCCGCCGCCGCGCGCGGATGGATAGAATCCGGGCCATGGAAGAAGGACGACTTCCCCCGGGCCAGTACCTCACGCGCGACCTGCCGGTCTACCACGTCGGCACGGTGCCGCCGTTCATGCCGGAGAGCTGGAATCTCCGCCTCTCCGGGCTCGTGCGGCGCGAGCTCGATCTCTCCTGGGACGAGTTCCGGGCGCTGCCGCGCGTGGAGCTGACGACGGACTTCCACTGCGTGACGACGTGGAGCCGCTACGACCTCAACTGGGGCGGCGTCCTCACTTCTGAACTGGTCCGCAAGTGCTCGCTGCTTCCCGAGGCGAAGTACGCCTACATCCAGGCCGACGGCAACTACACGACCATCGTCAAGGTCGAGGACCTCATGGCTCCGACATCGATCCTCGCCGACTCGCTCGACGGCCAGCCGCTCGATCCGAAGCACGGCTTTCCGGCGCGGCTCGTGATCCCCCACCTCTACGCGTGGAAGAGCGCGAAGTGGGTGCGCGCGATCGAGTTCACGGCGGACTACCGGCCGGGATTCTGGGAAGCGCGGGGGTACGCGCCGGGCGGGGACGTGGCGAGCGAGGACCGGTTCACGGGGTCAGACCCCAACGAACGCCACAGTGGGGTCTGATCTCGTCTACCGCCACAGGTCCGGGTTGTCCTCCGGCTTCACCTCGGGCGGGTTTTCCATCAGCTCCTTGAAGCGTTCCTTCGCCCGCTCCTTCGCCTTCGCCTGCTCGGCCTGAATCGTGTCCAGCCGGCTCGTATCGGGCCCGCGGGCTGCGGCGGCGAAGGGGTCGTCGGCCATCTCGGCCTTCCTGATGACGAGAGAGCCGTCCGTGACGGTGACGACGATCCGGGTCTCGGGGTAGAAACCGATCTCGTCGAGGACCTTCGGAGGAATCTTGATGGCGCCGTCGCGGCGGATTCGCAGTTCCATGCCGCGAAGTATACCGCTCCGGCGCCATCAGGTCGCCGACCTGCAAAACGGGGTCTGACCCCGAATAGCAGTTACGGGGTCGTGGCCAGGACCTCGGACGCCATTTCCACCACCGGGCCCTGGAAGACGCCGATCACGATGATCAGGACCACGCACGCGATCAGCACGCCCTTCACCAGGCCGCCGAAAGCGATCGGGGTGGCCTGCGCCTCCTCGGTCGGCTCGGCGATGTACATCTGCTTGATGACGAGCAGGTAGTAGTACATCGAAATGACGACGTTCACCGCGCCGATCGCAGCCAGGGCCAGCAGGCCGGCGTGGCCCTCGACCTGCGACGCCTGAACCACCGACGTGATCAGGTAGAACTTCCCGAAGAAGCCCGCCAGCGGCGGCACCCCGGCGAGGGAGAGCAGCGCCACCGTGATGCAGAACGCCAGCAGCGGAGAACGCTTCCCGAGACCGGCGTAGTCCTCGATCGCGTGCTCGCGACCGCCCGCCGCCGAGAAGACGATGATCCCGATGAACACCGCCATGTTCGTGAAGGTGTAGGCCAGGATGTAGAAGAGGATCGCCGTCAGGCCCATCTCGTACTTCTGGCCCGCCCCCTGCATGACGAGGATCGCCACCACGCCCATCAGCAGGTAGCCGGCGTGGCCGATCGAGCTGTAGCCCATCAGGCGCTTGATGTTCTTCTGCGGGATCGCGGCCAGGTTTCCGTAGAAGAGCGTCAGGCCCGCGATCAGCGCGAAGAGCGCGGTCAGCTCGGTGGAGAACGCACCGGCGACGACCAGCGTCACGACACGGATGATCAGCACGAAGCCCGCGACCTTCGAACCCACCGACATGAAGGCGGTGACCGGGGTCGGCGCGCCCTGGTAGACGTCCGGCACCCAGACGTGGAACGGAATGGCGGCGACCTTGAAGCCGAGTCCCACCAGCAGGAGCACGAGGCCGAAGAGCGCGGTCGCCTGCTCCCCCTCGCCCAGCGTGGTGATCGCGGCGCGGATGGCGTCGAAGCGGACCTGGCCGGTCGCGCCGTAGATGAACGCCATGCCGAACAGCATGAACGCGGCGGCCAGCGCCCCCACGATGATGTACTTGATGCCCGCCTCGCCGCTCCGCTTGTCGCTCCGGCGGAAGGCCGCGAGGATGAAGAAGCAGAGCGTCACGAGCTCGAGCGAGACGAACATGCTCATCAGGTCGTTCACGCCGGAGACGAGGAACATGCCCGTCAGGGCGAAGACGACGATCGTGAAGAACTCGCCCTGCCCCCGGCCGGTCCGCCGGATCCAGTCCACGCTCATGATGCAGACGAGCAGGCCGGTCAGGCCGAACGCGAGCTTCACGTAGAGCGAGAAGCTGTCGTACCGGAACAGCCCCTGGCAGGCCGTCTGCGTCTCGCCGGCCTTCGGACCGAGCCAGTACGAGTAGACCGTGATGACCAGGATGCCGATCGCCGCCCACCAACCGAGCTGGTGGCGGTTCTCCTTCTTCATCCAGAGGTCCGCGAGGAGGATCAGGATGCCCAGGGCGACCAGGGCGATCTCCGGGACCATCAGGTGGAGGTTGAGGTTCTGACTTAGCTCTGGCATCGCTTACATCCCCGCCAGGTGCCGGGCGTGGTTGAGGCCCTCGACGATCGGCTGCACGGAGCCGTCGATGAGGTCCAGGATGAGCTTGGGGTAGCAGCCCGTCAGGGCCAGCACGAAGATCAGCATCACGAAGGGCGCGCGCCAGACGAACCCCTTCGCGTCCTCGACCTTCCCCTCCCAGGTCGGGTTCAGCGGACCGAAGAACGTCCACCGGACCGCCCGCAGGAGGTAGACCGCCGAGATCACGATGCCCCACACGGCGAGGATCGTGTAGAGGTAGAACATCGGGTTGTTCGCCGCTTCCTGCCAGGAGGCGAAGAGCACGAGCAGCTCACTGGCGAAGTTCGCGAAGCCGGGCAGGCCCGCCGACGCGAAGGACATGATGCAGAACGCGAGGCCGATCCAGGGGATCTGCTTCGACAGGCCTCCGAGGTCCGGCAGCATCCGCGTGTGGGTCTGGTCGTAGAACCAGCCGATCAGACCGAAGGCCAGGGCCGTCATGAGGCCGTGAGCGAACATGAGGAACACCGCGCCGTCGATCCCGATCACGTTCATGGACGCGATGCCCAGGATCACGTAGCCCATGTGGCTGGACGACGAGTACCCGACGATGAACTTCAGGTCCCGCTGGGCCATCGCCACGAACCCGCCGTAGATGATGTTCATCATCGAGAGCGCGGCGACATACGGCAGGATCGCGACCGCGCCGTCCGGCAGGCAGGTCAGCCCGATGCGGATGATGCCGTAGGACCCGAGCTTCATCAGGACGCCCGCGTGGAGCATGGACGCGGAGGACGGGGCCGCGGCGTGGCCGCCGGGCGACCAGGTGTGCAGCGGCCACATCGGGGCGATCGCGCCGAAGCCGAGCAGGATCAGCGGGAAGACGAACATCTGGAACGTCTCGCCGAACGCGCCGTGCTTCGCGGCGTACATCACCTGGATGAGGTTGAACGTCCCCGACTGCTTCTGGGTCTCGAAGATCGGGTTCGCCGAGATGAAGGCATCGAGCTGCGCCGGGTTGGCGTCGTACCAGGCCTTCGCACCGAAGTACATGAGCAGCAGCCCGACGAGCGCCACGACCGCTCCCGCTGTGAGATACAGCGTGAGCTTCATCGTGGCGTACTCCTTGTTCGTGGAGCCCCACACTCCGATGAGCAGGTACATCGGGATGACGGCCAGCTCATAGGAGAAGTAGAAGAAGAACATGTCGCGGCTGACGAACACCCCGAAGACGCCCGTGACGAGCGCCATGAGCAGGATGTAGAACTCCTTCACCCGGTCCTGGATCCGGAGGGACACCATCGTGCCCGCCGTGATCACGAACGAAGTGAGGAGCAGCATCGCGACGGAGATCCCGTCGGCGCCTACGTTCCAGGCGATCCCCAATGAGTCCACCCAGGGGATGAACTGCTCGAACTGCCATCCCGCGAGCGTCTGGTCGTAGCCGAAGTACATCGATACGGACAGGGCGATCGTGGCCGCCGAGCCGCCGATGCCGATCCATCGGACCAGCTGCTCCTTCTTCGCCGGAACGAAGAAGAGGAGGACGGCGGTCAGCGCCGGCGCAAGGACGATCAAGGTTGCGGGCGACATCACAGTCTCCCCATCAAATACTGCCTAGTTGCCCCGGACCACGAACCAGAAGACCAGGATCGTGATTCCCGCGAGGACCATGGTGACGTACGAGTGGACCCGCCCGGTCTGCATCATCCGGAGCCGGTTCCCTGCTTCCCTCGCGCCCCCGGCGATGCCGTTGACGAAGATGCCGATGATGATGTGCTGCTCGAGGAAGTTCGCGAGCACCGCGATGCCCTGCTGCACCTTCTTCACCAGGAAGAGATAGAAGGCGTCGATGTAGTAGAGGTTGTCGAGCAGCGTCCAGATCGGCAGGAACTTCTGCTTCAGGTTCTCCGGGTCGATCAGCTTCTTCCCGTAGATGAGGAAGGAGGTGATCAGGCCGGCGACGCCCATCACGGTCCCGAGGATCGCGATGCTCCAGTGGAACACGTGGTGCTGCTGCTCGTAGTCCCACTGCGGGAGACCGTGGGAGGCCTGCGGCAGGCCGAGATAGTAGTGCAGGCCGTGGTGCAGACCGGGCATCGCGATGAAGCCGACGAAGATCGCGCCGATCGACAGGGCGACCAGCGGCCCCCACATCAGCGGCGGCGATTCGTGCGGGTGCGCCTTGCCGCGGTACTTCCCGTGGAACGTCAGGAAGTTGCAGCGGCCCATGTAGAAGGCGGTCATGAAGGCGACGCCGACGGCCAGCCAGTAGAGCGGTGTCGCGTTGAAGCCGAGTTCGGCGGCGTCGGTGTGCGCCGCCGCGAGGATCTCGTCCTTCGACCAGAAGCCGGCGAGCGGGAAGATCCCCGCCAGCGCCAGCGTCCCGATCCAGAACGTGATCGCCGTGATCTTCATCTTCTTCCACAGCCCGCCCATCTCGAAGATGTCGTAGGTGTGGCAGGCGTGGGCGACGCTTCCGGCCCCGAGGAAGAGCAGGGCCTTGAAGAACGCGTGCGTCGTCAGGTGGAACATCCCGGCCCCGGCGCCCATCAGCCCGCAGGCCAGCACCATGTAGCCCAGCTGGGAGAGGGTCGAGTAGGCGAGGATCTTCTTGATGTCGCGCTGGACGAGGGCGATCGACGCCGCGAGGAAGGCCGTGATCCCGCCGATCCAGGCGATGACCTGCAGGGCCTCCGGCGACCAGGCGAACAGCCAGAACACCTTGACGACCATGTAGACGCCCGCCGCCACCATCGTGGCCGCGTGCATGAGCGCGGAGACCGGCGTCGGGCCGGCCATCGCGTCCGGCAGCCAGACGTGCAGCGGGAACTGGGCCGACTTGCCCATCGCGCCGACGAAGATCAGGAGCGCTCCGACCCAGGCCTGCCAGCCCATCGCGTCGAAGAGCTGCGTCCGGAGAGCCTCGTCCATGAAGATCGCGCGGAGGTCCGAGAACGCCAGGGCGTCGAGGCCCTCGATCGCGTGCTCCGAGCCCGGCCCGAACACCTTCATGACGGACCAGAAGAGCATCAGGATCCCGAGCGTCATGCCGAAGTCGCCGATGCGGTTCGTCATGAACGCCTTCTTGCCCGCCTCCGCCGCGTGCGACTGCTGATAGAAGTATCCGATCAGCATGTAGGAGGAGACGCCCACGAGCTCCCAGAACACGAAGATCTGGGCGAAGTTCGTGGAGAAGGTGATCCCGAGCATCGAGAAGGCGAAGAACGCGAACTTCGCGAAGAAGCGGGACCAGCCCTCGTCACCCTTCATGTAGCCGAGCGCGTACACGAAGATGCACGACCCCACCACGGTGACCACGCAGGACATCAGCAGCGAGGTGAAGTCCACCCCGACGCCGATGCTGAAGGTCACCGATCCCGCCGTCATCCACTCGATGTTCGAGAGGACGGCTTCGGCTCCGGAGCCCCGTCCGATGAACTCGAACATGAGCGCGAGCGAGAGCACGGCGCCGAGGATGATCGACCCCACGCTGAGGAACCCGGAGAGCCACTTGTTCTTCAGCGTGAAGAGGGTGATCAGGATCGACGCCACACCGGGGGCGAGCAGGATGATCCAGGCCAGTGTCGAGATGGTGGCTTTGTCCATCATGCCTATCCCTGCAAGAGGTCCATGTCGTCGACGTCAACGGTCTGGCGCTGCCGGAACACCGCGATGATGATCGCGAGCATCACCGCGGCCTCCGCGGCCGCCACCGTGATGGAGAAGAACACGAAGATCTGCCCCTGCATGTCTCCCCATCGCATGCTGAACGCCACGAGGGCGAGGTTCGCCGCGTTCAGCATGAGTTCCAGGCACATCAGGACGACGATGGCGTTCCGCCGCGTCACGACGCCCACGAGTCCGACCGAGAAGAGGATGCCGGAGACGATCAGGTAGTGTGCGAGCTGGATTTCCACTAGAGCTTCCTCTTCGTCAGGGCCACGGCGCCCACGATGGCCGCCAGCAGCAGGACGCTCGTCACCTCGAAGGGCAGCAGCCACTCGGAGAACAGCGGGAAGCCCAACGCCCCCACCGAGCCGGACGTGCCGAGCTTCGGATCCTTCGCCAGCGCTGTCGTCTGCGCGATCAGGTCGGCCATCGGCATGTCGAAGAACGGCTTCGACGCCGAGACGACCGCGATCATCGCCACGAGGAACAACGCCGCCGCCGCGATGCCCACGGCGGGCATGCGGGGCAGGTTGACGTCGCCGCTGCCGTCCTTCCCGCCATCCCGCTGGTCGAGGAGCATGATGACGAAGA
>JBDLIY010000088.1:0-11417 GCA_039714635.1 Planctomycetota bacterium | reverse complement strand
CGCCGTCGCCCTCTTCGGCGGCGTCCTCGGCGGCGTCCTCGGCCTCCTCGGCGGCCTTCTCGAGCGCCTTCGTCGCGCGCTCCTCGGCCATCTTCAGCTGGGCCTTCAGGGTCTTCAGGGGCAGGACGAACGGACGCGGC
The DNA here is from genome assembly GCA_039714635.1 of Planctomycetota bacterium. Lineage (GTDB taxonomy): Bacteria > Planctomycetota > JAJSAM01 > JAJSAM01 > JAJSAM01 > JBDLIY01. Next base: position 11,277 of record JBDLIY010000088.1, on the reverse strand, counting down.
TCGGCCTGGCGGCCGGCGACGCCCTCGGAGCCCGTCTGCATGGAGATCACGCCGACCACCTCGCCGTCGAGGCCGTAGATCGGCATCCCCGGGCCGCCCAGGTTGCCGGAGATCGCCCACATGCGGCGGGGCTTCTCCACCGCGCCGGTGACCGAGAGACGGCCGAGCACGGGGGCGTTGTCGAACCCGCGCGAAAGGCGCGAGACCGTGAAGAGGTCCTGACCGATCGCCGGCTCGTTCTCCACCGCGAGGTTCGCGAAGGCGATCTCCCGGCCCTCGAGATTCATGATCTGGAGGAAGATCAGGTCGAGCTTCGTGTCCTTGGCGACGATCTGCGCGTCGTACTCCTTCTCCTCGGTCCCGAAGAGAACCTTCAGGTTCCGCGGCTGGCCGAACTCGACCTGGAAGCGCGGGTTGTTGACCTTGGGGAAGAACTGCGAGTTCGCGGCCATCACGAGGCCCTTGTCGTTGATGAGCGTGGCGCGGATCTCGCTGTTCTGCTCCGCGTCCTGCATCACCTGGCCATTGACCATGACCTTGACGTTGAAGACGAACTTGATGGAGACGACGTTGGCCGCCTTCTTTGCGAGCAGCGCGGCCCAGTCGGGCTTCTCATCCTGGGCGACGGCCGGTGCGGCCAGCATCGCCACCAGCGCCAGCGCGGCCAGCAGGGTTCCTGTTCTGAACATCTCTCTCTCCTGGGGGTTTGTCGGGACGTCGACTGTCTACTGCCCTCGTCTGACTATTGATAGTCCGGCTGGACGAATACGAAAGCGGTCCGGTACGTCCGGGCCACGTGGATCATCACGGTGTTCGGCTTGTTCTTCCTGATGGACTTCGCGACCTTCTTGAAGTCCTTCACGGACTCGATCTTCTTTCCGTCGATCTCGAGGATCAGGTCTCCGACCGCGAGGCCGGCCAGGTTCGCCCAGCCGCCGGGCGTGACCTCGGTGACGAGAACGCCCTTCTGGTCCATGGGCAGGCGGCGACCGATCAGGTCGCTGAACGTGATCGCCCGGACGCCGTACTCGAGGAGCTTGTCCTTCTCCGAGTCCGCCTCCGCGGCGGTCCCCGGCGTCTCCTGGAGCTCGACCTCGACCTCGGTCTCCTCGCCGCCGCGCAGGACCGCGAGCTTCGCCGTCTCTCCGATGATCAGATCCTCGACGAGGCGAACGAGCATCTCCGAGTCCTGGCCGCGCCAGGCCTTGAGCGCGTCGCCGTTCAGGGCGGTGATCACGTCACCGACCGTGAGGCCGGCCTTCTCGGCCAGCGTGCTGCGGTAGACCTGCGTGATGCGGAAACCGCGCGTACCAACAAGGCCGAGGGCCTTCGCGACGTCCGGCGTCAGCACCTGCGTCCTGATCCCGATCCACGCCTTCGGCAGCTCGCCGCCGGCGGGCGGCTTCTCCGGCTCCTCGAGGTCGAGGACGGTGACGAAGTCCTGCTCGCCGCGGCGCACGCGGACAAGGACGTCCGACTTCCGGCCCGTCTCCTTCAGGGTCGCCATGAGGCCCGCGTGGTCCGTCACGGGCTTGCCGGCCAGGTCGACGATGACGTCGCCGCGGCGCAGCTTCGGCTTGGCCTTGTCCGCGGCCATGCCCGGCCGGAGGCCGGAGATCAGGACGCCGTCCGAGGACGGGTAGCGGCGGATGAGCGCCATCGGGCCGGTGATGTCACGAACGGTGACGCCCAGCCAGTCGACGACCTCGTTGTCCGCCAGGTACTTCTCCATGGGGGCGACCTCGAGGGTCGCTTCGTTCGCCTCGCCGCCGCGCACGAACTTCAGGGAGACCTTCGTCCCCGGCACGGTGTCCGCGAAGCGGGCGTAGATCAGCGGGACCTCCTCGAAGAAGACCGCGTCGGTGGCCCCACCGTCGACGGACATCAGCACGTCGCCGGGCATGAGCCCCGCCTGCGCCGCCGGGCCGCCCGGTTCGAGGCTGGAGACGAGGACGCCGTTCGTGAGCCCCATCTTCTCGACGGGGAAGAGCGTCATGCCGAACCAGCCGCGGATGACCTCCCCGTGCGCCTTCGCCTCCGCGAGGACGTGGGCGGCCAGGTTGCCGGGGATGGCGAAGCCGACCCCGTTGCCGCCCAGCTCGTTGATGCCGACCACCTCGCCCTTCAGGCTGACAAGCGGACCACCGCTGTTGCCGCCGAGGATCAGCGCGTCGTGCTGGATCCAGCGGGTGAAGATACCGGTCAGCTGGCCGTCCGGCAGCTCCATCGTCTGCATGCTCGTCCCGGAGAACGAGGTCATCACCCGCTCCGGGTTCCCGACGATCCCGAGGGTCATCGACGACGAGAGCGACTGGGGGTTGCCCATCGCGAGGACGTAGTCGCCGGTGCGCACCTTGTCGCTGTCACCGAAGGACGCGAAGGGCAGCGGCGTGCTCCCCTCCTTCCGCGTCTCGACGCGGAGCTTCAGGATCGTGAGGTCCGTCAGCGGGTCGTGGGCGACGACGTCGGCCTCGATCACTTCCTTCGAGGGCAGGCGGCAGATGATCCGGCGCGCGTGCTCGGCGACGTGGTAGTTCGTGACGACGTAGCCGTCCTCCGAGACGATGACGCCACTGCCGGCGCCGGCCGTGCGACGGGCGCGGCCACCCGAGTGGCCCTCCATCACGACGGAGATGTTCACGAGCGCGGGAAACACCTTCTGGCGCGCGAACTCCATGTCCTGCCTCAGCGGGTCCTCGCCCCGCACTCTCTCCTGGTGAGGGGAGGAGCACGCGGCGAGGGCCGCGAAGAGTGCGGCCGCAAGGGCGAATCTGAGCATGATCGGCACTCCTGATCGGAGATGGGGGAAGGATCGGAACCCCCGTTTGTACGGCTTCGAGGGCCGAATTGTTCCTGTCGGGTTGCAGACTAACCGAAAAAGTCGAGAATCGGTCAACAGATGAAGGCCCTCCTCCTCCTCGTCCTGACGCTTTTCCTCGCCGAGGGAGAGCCCCCCACCCCGCAGCAGCGCGTGGCGGAGCTGAAGCGCCGCTGCGCCACGCGGCGCGTGGAACTCGGAGACCGCTCCCGGAAACGGAAGCTGGGCACCGACGCCCGCGCCCACTTCCTCGCCGCGCTCCACCTCGATCGGTCGAACCGCACCGCTCGCTCGCGCCTGGGCCACCGGAAGGGAAAGGACGGAACCTGGAGCCGGGAGCGGGAGAAGACCTTCGCCGACGGAAAGGGGGCGCGCGAGAAGAACGGGGAGAACCAGTACCGGGACGAGATCGCCGTGGTCCGTTCGGAAGCGGCGGCCTTCGCGGAGTTGGGGGCGGCGCTGATGGCCGAAAACCACATCGACGTCGCCCGCCCGCTCCTCCTGCGGGCCTCGTTCCTGGACCCCGCGAACGCCGCGGCCGCGCGAGGGCTCCTGCTCGTGCCGATCCACACGGGCTTCGGGACGCTCGAGGACGCGGAGCACGTCCGCGCGGCGCCGACGGCCTCGAAGGCCGACATCCAGGGCCACCTCTCGCGAACCGTCGGGACGCGGACGACAGTGATGGCCTGTGGATCCGTGCTGGCCGAGTCCCCCACCGGCGGCTCGCCCCTCGGCGAGCTGGCCCGGCTCGGCGACCAGGTCCAGCGCCTGACCTCGCGCCGCTTCAGCCTCACCCCGCGGGGACTCTCCTGGATGATGCTCGTCGTGGCGCGGGGCCAGCCGCAGTTCCACACGTTCGTCGACCGTTGCGGGCTTCCCGAGCCGCGGCGGAGCACCTGCAAGCGACTCGGCTTCCTGCGTATGTGGCAACCGCGCCCGTTCATCTCCACGTTCGTGGTCCCCATGGCCGACGTACGGAACGCGCGTCTGAGGCTCAATCACGCCCTGGCGGAGATGGTCCTGCGGAACAGTGGCGGACCGCACGTCCCGGCCTGGATCCTCGAAGCGGCCGGGATGGACGCGAACCTCACGTTCTCCGGCCGGCCGGGCCCCCTCTGCGTGGTCTACGAGGAGAGCACCGGGCTCCGGCAGAAGGAGCAGCTGGGCGACCCGGCGGGCTGGCCGGCGCTGCTCCTCCGCCGCGCCGCCACCGGGCGCATCGCGCGCCTCGAGCACATGATCTCGGCGCAGTTCCAGGCGCTGGGCACCGAGGACGTGATCACCGCCCACGCCTACTACCGGTTGCTGCACCTGACGCGCCGGAAGGGGCTCGGCGGCTACGTGGCGGCGCACAAGGTGTCGAAGGACAGCGCGGCGAACTTCCAGGCGTCCTTCGGGATCACTCCGGATCACCTGACTGAGGAGCTGCGGACGGTTCTTCTGGGCTCACCGCCGATCGTCCCGCCGGGAAGACCAGCCGGAAAGTGATCCAGCGGCCGTACTCGCCCTCCACCTCGACGTCCCCGCCGTGGGCCTCGAGCATGCGCTTCACGAGGAAGAGGCCGATCCCGGTCCCGCGCCGGTCTTCGAGCCGCGAGTCGTTCAGGCGGCCGAACTTCCCGAAGAGTTCGTCGTAGCATTCTTCGGGAATGCCCACGCCACGGTTCGTCACCGACAGCCGCAGCGCGCCGTCCGACACCTCGACCTCCACGTCGACCGGCGAGCCCTTTTCCCCGTACTTCAGCGCGTTGCCGACGAGGTTCCCGAGCGCGATCCGGGCGAGGTCCGGGTCGAGGACGAACGAGGCCCCCTCCCCGGCCACGCGGAGCTCCATCCGGCGGTCCGCGGCGGCGTCCTCCCAGTCCGCGACGACCGGCATCACCAGCTCATTCCGGACGTCCTCGAGCTCGCGGTCGACCGGTTCGAAGCCGTGCGACTCCGCCCGGGAGAGGTAGTTGAAGCTCTCGGAGATCTCGAGGCCGTACTCCAGGTAGCGGCGGATCCTCACGAGGGCCGGGGCCATCTTCTCCGGCACCTCGCCGAGGTAGCCCTTCTCGACCAGCGTCAGCTTCGCCTGGGCGCCGGCGACGGGGTGGCGCAGCTCGTGGGCGACGAACGCCAGCACATCGAGGTAGTCGGAGAGCGCCTGGCGGGCCTCGCCACGGCTCTTCTCGAGCTCGACCGTCCGCTCGAGCACCCGCTCGATCATCAGGTTGAAGGCCTCGGTCAGGGCAAGGAGCTCGTGGGAGGCGTACTCGTCCCGATCGATCCGCTCGTACCTCCCCTCCCCCAACGCGCCGGCGGCGGCCGTGAGGCGCAGGAGCGGCCTCGCGAGCCCGGCCGCGACCCAGGCCGCGAGGATGGACGTGACGCCGGTGATGCCGAGCACCGTGAGGAGGAACCACAGCAGGCTCCGCCGGCCCTCGGCCACGTAGGGCTCCTCGTCGAGACCCGCGTAGAGCATCCCGATCACGCCGCCGTCCGGATCGTGGATCGGCAGGTAACAGGAGACGACCCAGCGGGAGACGACCCACGCCCGATCGTTCCAGACCTCGCCGCGCCCGAGAACCGCTTCCGCCACGGGGTCGGACACGAGCGTCCCGACCGCGCGCTCACCGGTCTCCGTCCGGACGTTCGTGGCGATGCGGGTCCGTCCCTCGAAGATCGTGACCGTGGGCCGGGAGTCGTTCGTCGAGTCCGGGTCCGGGGGATAGACCAGATCGCGAAGCCGGTCGACGCCCGCCGGGTGGTGGCGGAGGGGATGGATGAAGACCTCCGGCCGGTCTCCGTCCGTCCGGGCGACGACCAGGGCGAGCCCCACGTCCGGGGTCATCACGCAGCCGACCGCGGGAACACCGGGGCGCGCCCGGGCCGCGATCATCTTCACGTGGGGAAGGTCCTCGTCGGGCAGCGGGTGGAAGGGACCCGGGTAGCGCCCGGGATCGAAGAACAGCCGGCGGATCGTCCGGGCGTCGTCTTCCACGCGCGCGGCCGCCTCCTCCTGGATGGCGGCGGAGATCCGGAACCACGCGACGGTCGCGACGGCGCCCCCCACCAGCCACGTGAGGCCGATGCCGAACAGGACGAAGCGGATCTTCAGGCTGCGGATCACGGTCTCTTCGCGGCGACGAGGTTTCGGAGCCAGTCGAACCAGCCGTCCAGGCCCTCGCCCGTGACGGCGGACATCGTGAGCAACGGCACATCATCCCGCATCGCCCGCACGTCTTCCTCGAAAACCTCCCGGTCGAACGGGACGTGCGGGAGCAGGTCCGACTTGTTGAGGAGGAGAGCGGCCGCCTCGAGCACGAGGTACGGGTGCTTCGCGGGCTTGTCCTCCCCCTCCGGGACGGAAAACATGCCGACCTTGGCGTCCTGTCCGAGGTCGTACCCGACGGGACAGATCAGGTTGCCCACGTTCTCGATGACCAGCAGGTCGAGTTCGGCCAGCGGGAGGTGCGCCATCCCCTGCCGGACCTGGTTCGCGTCGAGGTGACAGCCGCGGCCCGTGTTGATCTGGCTGACGTCCTTCGTGTGGACGGCGATCCGCTCGGCGTCGCGGGTGGTCGTCAGGTCGCCGGTCACGACCCCGATCCGCATCTCCGGCGCTAGCCCCTCGAGCGTCTTCTCGAGGAGCGCCGTCTTGCCGCAGCCCGGGGAGCCCATGAGGTTGACGCAGGCGACGCCGGCGGACGTCAGGAGATCGCGGTTCTGCCGGGCGACCTCGTCATTCAGCTTCAGGACGTTCTCGACGACGGGGATGTCCATCTCACTTCTCCGTGTCCTCGACGGCCAGCGAGAGCAGCCGGACGCCGCTCCCTTCAACGACCCGCGGCCGGACGACGCCGCACGCCGGACACAACAGGATCGCCGGATCCTCGGGCTCGTAGACGCGGCCGCACGCCCGACACTCGACCCGGAGCGCCGTGTGGACGAACTCGAGCGTCGCGCCGGCGAGGTCGGTGCCGTCGACGGCGACCTCCCACACCGTCGCCATCACCTCGGGCTGGATGTGCTCCAGCGCGCCGATCTCGACGCGGACGGTGTCCACCCGGCTTCCCTCCGGCCGGAAGGAGCGGACCTGCTCGACCAGGGCTTCGGTAATGGCGGTCTCGTGCACAACCTGGTCCGAGGGTGTATGCGGTCACAACCAGTTGCAGTCCGTGGGCCGGAACGCCCCCCGCAACTCTGACGCGGGCGGTGCCTGCACAATCTACGGACCACGAACTATAATGCTGCGCGATGTCCCGGGCCGAAGAACCAAAGGACGACGGGCTTCCGCAGCTCACCCACCTCCGGGTGCTGGGCAGCCGGATGTTCCTCCACACCTGGATCCGATGGATCCTCGCCGTCGCCATCACCGTCGGGGCCGCGGTCGGCCACCACGTCATCGGCGTCGAGGAACTGGACGTCACCGCGTTCCTCCTCCTCGGGGCCGGGATGGCGACCTACAACGGCGTCGCGTGGTGGATCATCCGGACACGCCGGTCCGGGAGGCAGGAGGATCGCGCGCTCCTCGTCCGCGTCCACTACGCCTCGATCATCCTCGACTACCTGGCGCTCTCCGTCGCGATCTGGCTGGTCGGCGGCGTCCGGTCGCCGTTCCTGCCGTTCTTCCTCGTGCACGCGATCATCTCGTGCCTCATGCTGCCGCGGCGGGACGCGATCATCTTCCACTTCATGGCGTACGCGTTCCTCGTGGCCCTCGTCGTCCTGGAGTGGACGGGCCTCGTCCCGCCGCGCCTGCCGCCCGGCGCGGTGGCCTCGACGGAGCCGCTCGACGGCCGGTACGCGTTCACCGAAATCGTCATCTACGGGATCCTCTTCGCGCTGACCGCGGTGCTCCTGCTGAGCCTGGCGCAGCGGTTCCGCCGGGGGGAAAAGAGGGTCCGGTTCGCGAACCGGGAGCTGGGCCGCCTCTCGCGCGCCCGGCGCGACTTCCTCGACATCGCCCTGCACAACATCAAGGCCCCGATCGGCGCCACGACGATGTTCCTCAAGAACCTGAAGAAGGGTCTGGGCGGCGAGGTGACGGAGAAGCAGGCCGACTGGCTCGACCGGAGCCTGCGTCGCCTCGACGGGATCTCCGGGTTCCTCGCCGACCTCCACCTGCTGTCGAGGCTGGAGGCGGGGAAGGTCGACGCGAAGACGGAGGAAGTGGACGTCGCGGCGATGGTCCGGAGCGTCGTCGAGGAGTTGCGCGACCTCGCCGGGCAGCGGCGGCACACGCTGGCCCTCTCGCTGGGGGACGACCTGCCGCCCGTGAGGGGAATCGGCCTCCTGCTGCGGGAGGCCGTGGCGAATTACGTCACGAACGCGATCAAGTACACGCCGGAGGGCGGCCGGATCACCGTGCGGGCCGTCGCCATCCCGCCCGGCGTGCGGATCGAGGTGGCGGACACCGGCATAGGGATCTCCCCGGAGGACCAGGAACGCCTCTTCACGGAGTTCGCCCGGATCCGCCAGAAGCACCGCATCCTCGGCCGCACGGAGGGCAGCGGCCTCGGCCTGTCGATCGTGAAGCGGATCGTAACCTCCCACGGTGGAAAGGTTTCCGTCAGCAGCCAGCCGGGGAAGGGGAGCACGTTCGGGCTCGATCTGCCCGCGGCATAGCCATATATCACGGTTTCGGGTAGGATGGCGTCGTCGGGGGACGCTCGGTGGGACCAACCTCAGGAGTGGCCCATGGAGCATACTGCGATCCTCGAAAACGGTCGCGTCGTGACCATCCGGTCCATCCTTCCCGAGGACATGAACCTCTCCTTCGCCTTCTTCAAGGCACTCCCCGAGGAGGACCGCAAGTACCTCCGCCGCGACGTGACCCGGTACTCGGTGGTCCGTCGCCGGATCGAGCTCGTGGAGCGCGGCCGGATGCACATTCTCATCGCCCTGGCCGGCGGTGAGATCGTCGCGGACGGCACCCTCGAGCTAGCGAATCACGGCTGGGGAGACAACATCGCGGAGATCCGGCTCATCATCGCTCGCCCCTGGCAGCGACACGGGCTGGGAACCAAGATGGCCCGGGAGCTTTTCATGCTGGCCGCGGAGCACCGGGTTGACCGCGTCGTCGTCCGAATGATGAGGCCGCAGAAGGGTGCGCGCCACATCTTCCGGAAGCTCGGCTTCCAGGACGAGTTCGTGCTGCCGAAGCACGTGAGGGACCAGTCCGGCGAGTGGCAGGACATGGTCATCATGCGCTGCAATCTCGAAGACCTGTGGCAGGACATGGAGGGGATGACCTCGGAGCGGGACTGGGTCCTGCACCGCTGACGGGACCAGGAACGACAGACGGGAGTGGCGGGAGAGCCGGTAGCCCGTAGAATTGAATCTGCCTGCTCTCCGCGCCGGTCCGACCCGGGAGGTCGGGACTTGCGGTATTCGTACGCACTTCTCGTCTGCCTTCTCCTTCTCGCCGGCTGCGGCGACGACGGTTACGAGCCCTGGCGTCCCCCGCCGCCCGCCGCGCCCCCCGCCCCCCCACCGGAGCCCGAGTGGCGAGACCCGGTGATCAAGGATGCGAAGGTCTCGGATCACGTTGAGACGGAGTCGCCTCCCCTGACCCCCGGGAAGCTGCGCGAGTGGTTCGCGGACGGCGATTTCAGCCGTCTGCCCTTCCGCCTCTTCCGTCGCCGGGACCCCTTCTGCCGGGAGCTTCTGGGCTGTGCCCGGGAACTCCTGGACGACCCTTCGGTCCCGGTCCGCAAGTGCGCCGCCGAGGTGGTCGGGCTGACGGCGCTCGCGGATGTCCGGGCCCTCCCCGGACTGTCTCCCCTGGCCCGGGATCCCTCGGAGGAGGTCGCGGAGGCGGCGCTCGGCGCACTGAGCCTCTTCGGGCCCTACGCCGCGAGCGCGGTTCCGGACGTGATCGAAGCCCTCTCCTCACCGCACCGGAAGGTCCGGATCGCGGCCGCCCGGACCATAGGAGACATCGGTCCCGCCGCGAGGGACGCCCTCCCTCGCCTGATCGAAATGCTCGGAAGCGACGACGGGGAGGTCGTGGCGGCGGCGCTCGAGGGTCTGGCGGGCCTCGGGCCGCTCGCCGCCCCCGCCCTGGGAAGGGTGATCCCTCTTCTGCGATGCCCCGACCGGCAGGAGGATGCCCTGATCGCGATCGGCTCGATCGGCCGGGCCGCACGGGAGGCCCTTCCCGAGATCGAGTCGCCGTTGGGAATCCGTGACGAACGCCGCATCCTTCTCGCCGCCTGGGCACGATGGCGCCTCGGCGCGTCGGCGGATTCGCTCCTGGGAGAAATCGAACCGATCGCCTGGAGACCACGGGGGTGGAGGTCCTCCCTGTGGGCCTGGCGTTCCATCAGCAGCGTCGACGGCCGCCTGCTCCGGCATCCGTCCTTCCCGGCCGTCTCGTTTCCCCGCCTGACCGAGGGGGCGGACCCCGGGGACACGGCGGTCGCCCTGCTCGGGCTGATGGGCCCGGATGCGAGAGCCGCCATCCCCACCCTCGTGTCGATCCTGCAAACCACTCCCGGGAGAGAGGACGAGGTGGTCGGCTGGGCCCTGCTCCGCATCGGGCCCGACTCCGGGCCGGTGCTGGCCCGCCACCTGGTCGAACTCGACCGGGTGCCCGGCGGCGTGGGGAAGCGCGTGCTCAGGTCGGCCCGATCCACGGTGACGCGCACGCTCATCGGAGAAATGCGCGCCTGGCGCGGTCTCCGGGGCCGGGCGGCCCTCCGGCTGGCCATGGATCACATGAGCCGCGAGGATCTCCTCATCGAACTCCGGTACGGCAACCCGATCTCGAAGGTCCATCTCGTGAGGGCCTGGCAGGACGGACGGCTCCATGGAGAGGAGTTCGACCGCGAGGTCCGGCGGCGGCTCCACGACCCGGACCTGACGGTCCGCCGGGCGGCGGCGCTCGCGGTGAAGCCACGGTCTTCCGCCCTATGGGTGCTGCGGGAGATGCTCTCCTCCGAGGAGGCCGAGGAGCGGAGTCGCGCGGCGGATGCAATCGCGCAGTTCGGCCGGAGGGGCTGGCCCGCGGCGCCGGACCTCGCGAGGGCCCTCACGGACCCGAATCCGCTCGTCCGGTGGTCGGCCGCCGACGCGATCGGCGCGATCGGTCCCGGGGCCCGTCGCGCGCTGCGCGCCGTGTGGAACTCCCTCTCGGATCCGAACCCCGATGTGGCCCGGGCCGCCGAGCGGGCGCTCCGCCGCATCCAGTGATGCGGGGTCGACCTCCCGCGCCGGCGCCAAATCCGGTATGATCACGAGCCCACACTGGGCGTGAGGGGCGACAACAGGAGGTGCTTCATGAAGGTGCTCGCCCTCGTTCTCGTCACGGTCCTCGCGGTCGCCTGCGGCTCCACTCCCCCGCCGGCGCCGGCTCCGAAGGAGGCGCCCCCGCCGGCCGCCGATCCCCTCGACGCGGTGATCGCGGATCCCGGCGCGACGGGCCTCCTGATCACCTCGGTCGCGCCGGACTCCCAGGCGGAGGCGGTCGGGAT
>JBDLIY010000087.1:0-11471 GCA_039714635.1 Planctomycetota bacterium | reverse complement strand
TGACGACGTTCGTTTCGGTGTGAGGTCTCGGCCCGCTCATACCTGCTCCTTTCGCCCCCCTATCTTCCGCCGCCGGGGGGAGGGCGTCAACAGGCAGACGCGAGAGTGGACGCGACCCGGGAATCCTTGTGCCGGCCCCGGACAGGCTCGAACATCGGGAACTCGCACCAGGAAAGCGGAGGTCAGCGATGGACAGGCTCGTCGAGTGCGTACCGAACTTCAGCGAAGGCCGTGATCTCGCGGTGATCGACCAGATCACGGAGGCCATGACGACGGTGGAAGGCGCGACCCTGCTGGATGTCGACCCCGGGGCCGACACGAACCGCACCGTGGTGACCCTGATCGGGGAGCCGGACGCGGTCGTCGACGCGGCGTTCCTGGGGATCGCCCGGGCGGCCGAACTCATCGACATGCGTCAGCACACGGGCGCCCACCCGCGTCACGGCGCGACGGACGTCTGTCCGTTCGTGCCGGTCTCCGGCCTTTCGATGGAGGACTGCGTCGAGCTGGCGAAGCGGCTCGGGAAGCGCGTCGGCGAGGAGCTCGGCATCCCCGTCTACCTCTACGACGAGGCCGCGCAGATTCCCGAGCGCCGCAGCCTGGCCGACGTCCGCGCCGGCGAGTACGAGGCGCTGTCGGAGAAGCTCGGCACCGAGGAGTGGGCGCCGGACTTCGGTCCCAACGAGTTCAACGCGAAGAGCGGTGTCGTAACGATCGGCGCCCGCGAGTTCCTCATCGCCTACAACGTCAACCTCAACACCCGCAACGACAAGAAGGCGAACGCGGTGGCCTTCGACGTGCGCGAGAAGGGGCGGGTCAAGCGCGACGGGTCGGGCAAGATCGTCGTCGGCGAGGACGGTGAGCCGGAGCGCGTGGCCGGGAGCCTGAAGGAAGTCCGGGGCATCGGCTGGTACATCGACGAGTACGAGATGGCCCAGATCTCGATGAACCTGACGAACTACAAGGTGACGCCGTTCCACGTCGCGCTGGAGGAGGTGCGGGCGAAGGCGTTCGATCGCGGACTCATCGTGACCGGCTCCGAACTCGTCGGGCTGCTCCCGCGGCAGGCGATGCTCGAGGCCGGCCGCTACTACCTCCGGCAGCAGGGGACCTCTCCCGGCCAGCCGGAGGAAGAGGTCATCCGCATCGCGATCCAGTCCATGGGACTCTCCCATCTGAAGGAGTTCGACCCGGACGACAAGATCGTCGAGTACCGGGCGGGCATGAAGCTGGCCGGTCCGCTGATGAGCATGTCCTGCCGCGGCTTTTTGAACGAGCTCTCCATGGACTCTCCGGCGCCGGGCGGCGGGACGGTCGCGGCGCTCGCGGGCAGCCTCGGCGCGAGCCTGGCGGCGATGGTGGCGAACCTCACGACGCGCAACAAGGCCTATTCGAAGGTGCGGGACGAGATGTGCGACATCGGGGTGATGGGGCAGGATGTGAAGGACCGCCTCTGCCGCCTGGCCGACGAGGACACGGACTCGTTCAACAAGCTGCTCGAGGCGATGCGTCTGCCGAAGAACACGGACGAGGAGGCGGCGGCCCGGGATTCGGCGATCCAGGGCGCGACGAAGCACGCCACGATGATCCCGTTCACGGTGATGGAGCAGTCGCTGGCGGCGATCCACCTGGCGAAGGCCGTGGCCGAATCCGGGATGAAGTCGTCGGCGAGTGACGGCGGCGTGGCGGCGCACGTCGGCCGCGCGGGCGTGGAGGGCGCCTGGCTGAACGTGAAGATCAACGTCCCGTCGATCACGGACGAGGCGTGGGTGGCCGACCTGCTCACGAAGGGCGAGGCGATCGTCGCCGAGGCGCGCGCACTGGCCGACGAGGTCCAGGAAACCGTCCTGAAGAACATCGGCTGACGTCTCCTCCATACGGAGTCAGGGCAAAGTCAGCGCAGACACCGCCCGTTCACTCTTCGACGCAGCGGAGTTCTCCGGACTTCGTGTCCCACGAGTGTCGGTGGGGCTTCGCACTCGCATCGCACCGTCCGAGGAACCGGAGTGTGCCGTTCTTCGTGAAACGCATGTCGCTCGGTGCCGTGGGGCCCATCATCGTCGCGCCCCTCTCCCCGAGGAGCCGACTCAGGTCCGTCGCCCGGCCGGAGGTCACGTCGAAGACGAGGATCGGCGCGAACCACGCCTGGTGGCCGCCGCCGGATTCGAGCTGGAACGCCACTCGCGGCATGGCTCCTCCACCTTCGCGAAAGGCGAGGGTGCGCGGTTTGCCCTGACTCCGTATGGAGGAGACGTCAGGTGAACAGCTCGCCCTGGTCCTCCGGCCTTTCGCCGGGCTGCAGCAGGCGACCCCCGTCCAGGATGTGGGCGACCTCGACGCCGGCTCGCTCCGCCGCGGCGGCGATGTGGCGGCGGTGGCAGTCCGACGGGCCGCGCTCCGCGCACAGGATCACCGTCACGGATTCCCGGGCCATCGCCAGCAGGCGGGAGAGGCCCTCGCGGAAGAGGTCCGTCTCCATGTGCGCCTCGTAGCCCTCGCTCCGGAACCCGCCGAGCTCCTTCCCGAGCCAGCGATACGTGAACCCCTCCGAGACCAGCGCCGGTTCCAGTTCCTCGCGGCCGAAGTGCGGGTGGTGGCGCGAGGCGGGATAGCTGCGGACGTCGGCGACGGTCTCGACCTCGAACGAGCGCAGGCACGCGACGAGTTCCTCGAAGGTCCGGTTGCCGTGGCCGACGGTGTAGAGCATGGCCCGCCATCCTGCCCGGCCTTCCGTTCGCGGACAACGGTTTTCGGTCGGCCGGCGCCGCCCCGGCACGCCGAACTTGCCGGGGGCCCGGGCGCCGCCTAGACTTGTCGACTTCGCAATCGATTCGCCGGAGGATTCCGTGACCGACCAGAACGTCAAGACCGACGAGCAGCGTGAGGTCCGCGTCGAGAAGCTCGAGCGGCTGGCCGAAGAAGGCTTCGCCGTCTGGCCCGACCGGTTCGACCGCACCCACTCCACCGCCGAGGCCCGGGAGCTCCCCGAGGCCACGGACGACGTGGCCGTGGCCGGGCGCCTGCGCCTGATCCGCAACATGGGCAAGCTCATCTTCGCGCACGTGCAGGACGCCTCCGGCACGATCCAGATCATGGCGCGGCGGGACGAGGTGGGGGAGGAGACCCACCGGATGCTGAAGAAGCTCGTCGACATCGGCGACTTCATCGGTGTGCGCGGCAGCATGATCGTCACGAAGACCGGCGAGATCACCGTCCAGGCCTCCGAGGTCGTCTTCCTCGGCAAGGCCCTGCGTCCGTTGCCGGAGAAGTGGCACGGCATCTCCGACCAGGAGGCGTGCTACCGCCAGCGCTACCTCGACCTCGTGATGAACCCGGAGACGAAGGCCCGCTTCGATCTGCGCACGAAGGTGGTGCGCGAGATGCGCCGGTTCCTCGACGACTCGACCTTCGTGGAGGTCGAGACGCCGGTCATCGTCAACAAGCCGTCCGGTGCGCTCGCGAAGCCGTTCGCCACGCACTACAACGCGCTCCACATGGACTGCTTCCTGCGGATCGCCCCGGAGACCTGGCTCAAGCGGCTGATCGTCGGCGGCTACGAGCGCGTCTACGAGTTCGCGCGCTGCTTCCGCAACGAGGGGATGGACCCGAGCCACCTGCAGGACTTCACGATGCTCGAGTACTACGTCGCCTACTGGAGCTACGAGGAGAACATGACGTTCACCGAAGAGCTCGTGAAGACGATGCTCGAGCGCGTCTACGGCTCCCTCGAGGCGGCGCAGGAGGAGACCGGGATCGACTGGAGCGGCGAGTGGCCGCGGCGGCCGCTGGCGGAGCTGATCTCGGAGGCGACGGAGATCGACCTCGCCGACCACCCGGACGCGGACTCGCTCCGGGAGCGGTTGCGGGGGATGGATCTCGAGATCGAGGACCTCGACAAGCTGGGTCGCGGCGCGCTCATCGACCAGCTCTACAAGAAGACCGTGCGCCCGAACCTCACGTCGCCCACGTTCCTCACGCGCCACCCGATCGACCTGTCGCCCCTCGCGCGGCGGAACGACGAGGACCCGACCGTCGCCGACCGCTTCCAACTGGTGGTCTCGGGCTGGGAGATCGTGAACGCCTACTCGGAGCTCGTCGACCCGGTCGATCAGCGGAACCGCCTCGAGGAGCAGGCGAGCCTGCGGGCCGGCGGCGACGCGGAGGCCATGGTGATGGACGACGACTATCTGCTGGCGATGGAGCACGGCATGCCGCCGATCTCCGGCTGGGGGATGGGGATCGACCGCTTCGTGGCGCTCCTGACCGGGCAGGCGAACCTCCGGGACGTCGTGCTCTTCCCGCTGCTCCGGCAGTCATAGCGATCAGAGGCGCGGACCCCTGATTCGCGGCCCGCACCCCGCGATCTCCGGTACCATTCCCCGATGGCCGAGTTCCGCCGCAGACTCCTTGTTCTCTGGTTGACGGCTGGCGCGTTCCTCTCCTTCGTGCCATTCCTCGGCAACCTCGCGCTCTCGTTCGTTCTCGGCGGGCGGTTCCGGCGGCGGATCCGGACGCTGCTCGAGAATCCGGAGGCGGTCCCCGTCGACGACCCGGGCGACCCCGGGAGCCCGTCCGGCCGCGTCTACGTCATCGCCGGCGAGGACTCCGGCGACTTCCACGCGGCCAGCCTGATCCGGTCGATCCGCCGGCGGGCGCCGGACGTGGAAGTGCGGGGCATGGGGGGGCCCCGGATGGAGGAAGCCGGCTGCGACCTGGACTACGACCTCGTCCGGATGAACGTGATGGGGATCGGCCCGGTGCTCCGCTCGCTCCCGATCTTCATGGGCCTGTTCCGCGACCTGCTCCGCCGCCTGGACACGGATCCGCCGGACGTCCTCGTGCCCGTGGACTACCCGGGCTTCAACCTGCGGGCGGCGCGCCTCGCCCGGCGCCGGGGCGTGCGCGTCGTCTACTACGTTCTGCCGCAGGTCTGGGCATGGGCGCCGTGGCGGATCCGCCGGATCGCGCGAAGCGTGGACCGCGTCCTGCTGATGCTTCCTTTCGAAAAGACGCTCTGCGCCGACGGCGACCTGCCGGCGGCTTACATCGGCCATCCGGTCTACGAGCACCTCGAGGCGGAGACGCCGGCCGCGGAGCGCACCGCGGACGACGGCCCCCCGCGCACGATCGGCATCCTGCCCGGAAGCCGGAGGGCGGAGGTCCGGTCGCTGCTCCCGTGCATGCTCCGCGCGGCGCGGGAACTGCGTGAGCGCCACCCGGACCTCCGCTTCGTGCTCCCGTCCCAGCGCGAGTCGCTCCGGGAGGAGATCGAGGGCATCGTGGCGTCGGAGGGGGAGGGGCTCGGGGTCGAGATCGTGTTCGGCCGGACGCACGAGGTCATGCGCGACCTCGACCTGGCGATGGTCGCCTCCGGCACCGCGACGCTGGAGCTCGCGTACTACCGGGTTCCGATGGCGGCCCTCTACCGTCTCACCCGGTTCGGTGCGCTGGTGAAGCGCTTCCTGCTGATCACGCCCTGGGTCGTCCTCGTGAACATCGTGGCGGGCCGGACCGTGGTGCCGGAGATCGTTCACCGGGAGGGCCTGGCGGAGCGGACGGCGGAAGCCCTGCGGCGGTGGATCGAGGAGCCGGGGGAACTCGCGCGCGCCCGGCGGGATCTCGAGGAGGTCCGCTCGAGGCTGTTGATCTCTGGCACTTCCGATCGTGCGGCGGGCTGGGTCCTCCGTCAGCTCCGCAAGGACTGAGATGTTGTCAGCAGGCCCTGGACCGCGGCCGTCAGCTCCGGCATTCCGAACGGCTTCTCGAGGAAGGGCTGGCCGATCCTGCGGATCCGGTCGAGCGTCTTCGGAGTGAGCGTGTCTCCCGTGATGAACAGGCACCGGCCGGCGAGGCCGGGCCGCCGCCGCGCCACGCGGCGATAGAGTTCGCCCCCGTCCATGCCGGGCATCACGTAGTCGATCACCATCGCGTCGAACTCCGCCTCGTCGAGCCGACGGAGGGCGTCCCGGCCCGACGACGCGTACACGACGCGACAGTCGAGCCGGGTCTCGAGGATCCGGGCGACGACCTGGCCCACGAGGGCCTCGTCGTCGACGCAGAGCACCAGCGGACCGGAAGGTCCGGACTCGTTCGGCTGCTGGTTCATCGTCCGCCTCACTCTCCCGATCCGCCTTGCTCTCCCGGATCGCTCAGGGTGGACTGGGAAGCCGCCTCCGGCCGGAGCAGGCTCCGGAACCCGGCGGAGAAGCTGTCCGCGAAGTGGCTTCGGGACCACGCGTAGATCTGTTCGGAATCGCGCTGTTTCTCCAGGCTGACGAGGACGCCGTACGCCCGCGTCTCGAACTCCGAGCGAGCCGTCCCCTTCAGCCGCTGGCCACCCAGCGCGAGGGCGACGACCGCGGACTTCCTGACCTCCGGATCATGGTTCCGGCACTCGATGCACTGGAACAGGGCATCGTCGGCGTCCGGCTGACCGACGGCTTGCGACAGGCCGTTCGCGGCGAGCTTCAGGACGGCGATGGACTCGTCCGCCCGGCGGAGGATCTCGACGAAAACCGTCCAGTCCTCCTTCGTCGTGCGACCGCCCAGCGCCAGTGCCGCCGTCGCCCGGTCCCGGGAGCTCAGGGAGGTGTTGCCGAGCACCTCGAGCACCTTCTCCCGGCCGCGCGGATCTCCGCTCTTGCCGAGTCTGTACAGGGATGCCCTGCGGACTTCGGCATCCGGGTCCCCGTCCGCGGCGAGGGCGAGCGCTGTCAGGACCGACGGGGCGGCCACCTGGCTTCGTGAAAGGCCCTGGACGAGGTCCTTCCTGTCGCGGGCGCTCGACAGGTCCTGGATCGCGGCGGCGATCCGATCGGGGCTCGAGGCGAGGAGTTCCCGCACGCGCTTCTGGCCGGGGTCCGCGGCCTCGGCGATCGCGGCCGAGAGTGTCGCCCGGAGACGCCGGTTGCCCGAGCGCCTCACGGCGTGGAGGAGCAGGCTCCGGAAGTTCCGGTCCGACTCCGGCACCAGCGCCACGAGGATCCGAATGAGCCCGGGGCTCTTCCGCAGCAGGGCACCGATCTCATCGAGCGTGTCTTCGAGGGAGTGGCCCGCCGCGCCCTTGCTCCGCAGGGCCTTCAGCAGGCAGGTGAGCTCCTCCCGCAGATCGGCGACCGAGGATGCAGGATCCTGGATGGCCACGGCCACGGCCGGCGGGGCCGGGTCGGGACCGGTCCGGGCGACCGGTTGTGGCATTTCGAGCGACGGCTGGTCCTGGGCGGGCGCGGTCGGTGGGAGGGGCAGCGGCCCCTTCGCCGACCGGGGCCCCGGGACGAGGAGGAAGCCCAGACCTGCAACGGCCGCCAGGAGGAAGAGGATCGGCCATCGACTCATGATCAGACTCGCTTCGGACGGACCCGGAACGTCCGCTCGACGGTGTCCCCCTCGGGTGTCACCGCCTGGATCGTGACGAGCTTGCCCTCGGCATCCTCCGGGACGTCGAAGGCGAAATCGTTCTGCCCGTCTTCCATGACGATGTCCTCCTCGACGAGTTCACCGTCGATGTACATGCGGACCTCCACCATGCCTCCATCGTCGTCTGCCACACCCGTGATGATGCCACCCGCGTGGACTTCATCGCGGCCCTGGTCCACCGTCATCCGGAGCGTCGAGGGAGCCTGGCTTGCGACGGCGAGCAGCAGGGCGCACGTGAGGACGGTGGAAATCACGGCTGCGCAGCGAAACTTCGTCTTCGACATCGATCGGCCTTTCAGAAATCACAGATCTCATCTCTGCCCGGTTCCTCCGGGACGGCCCACCTCATCCCCAACTCTTCAAGAGTCACTACCTCAGCGGGGCAGAACGGGGACCGGCAGAGCGAAGAGCCTCTTGCTCCACCAGGCCTGGAGGATTTCCAGGGCCGGTCCCGGATCCGCCACGTCCACACTTCGGGAGAGCAACGACGCCGCGGCGCGGAGCGCCGCGCGCCTCACCTCCCGATCCGTCGAGTCGCTCCCGGCGACGCGGAACAGCACCGCCAGGTCGGGTCGGCGGCCCACGTTGCCGAGAATGGTGGCCGCCCGCGCCCTCCGGGGGGCCGCTTCGTCGGAGAGCAGTCGTTTCAGGGCTTCGGATCGCAGTTCGCGAGACCGGATCCCCAGTTCCACCGCGAACTTCTGCCGGTCGGGTTTCGGGTGGATTCTCCCGGTCACCCTCTGGAACGAGCGGGCCTCCGGGGCCCGCGCCAGCACCTTCAGGAGGTCCTTCGCGCGTGCCGGCTCGCCAGCGGCCGAGAACTGGCGGAGGGCGTCCTCGATCGCTCGATCGCCGGGCTCGCCGGCCGCGGTGATTGCCGAGGCAAGGAGATCCTTGTCCGGCACGACACCGGCCCGGGCGCGCACGGCCATCGCCGCGATGCGCACCCACGCGTCCCGGTCTTCGAAAAGGCGGTCCGGTATCTGGTCGAGAAGGAGGACCGCCAGGAAGCGGATCAGTGCCCGGTCGTCGTCGAGGCGGCGGGTGACGGCCTCGCGGACGAGGGCCACCTCCTCCGGCGTGAGAAGCATGAGGACGATGCCGACCGCCGTGTCGTCCCCGGAGTCGAGCACGGATGTCGCGTAGCGCCGGTCAAAAGGCGGGCAGAGCGCGAGACGAGCGCGGGCGACCGGGTGGGGCGTGATCCTCCGGAACCGGTTGAGGGCTTTCGCCGCGGCCGGCGGCACCTGGGTCGCGAACGACCGGGCCACGGCGGCGGCGAGGTCCGCGTCCTCGCCCTTCAACAGGCTTGCGAGGGGAGCGGTATCCTCTTCTTCCCGGGCGTACGAGGCGAGGGTCGTGGCGGCCCTCCGCCGGAGATCCCGTGGGAGGTTCTCGCTCTTCACCAGCGTGCGGAAGATCCGGCGGGCCGCGGGGGATCCGGCAACGTTCCGGGGCCGGTCCTTCGTCAGGATGCCGAGAGCGCGGAGGGCGTCGGACCTCGCGGTGGGGCGGTCGGCGGGCGCGACGATCACCGCGCCGAGGATCTCGGCCACCCGTTCCTGGTGGCGCAGAGGGAGCGACGAGCCGGGTCGGGCGCCCGACACCAGAGCCATGGCTTCCACCACCGCCGGGGAATCCACCCGTCCAGGGGAGCGCAACCACCGCTCCGCCCGGTCGATCGCATCGACCGGCGCGTGTTTCGCCAGCCAGGTCCACGCGGCGCGCCTCGCCACCTCCCGGGCGTGATCGAGGCTCGTCCTCGCGAGGTCCTTCCGGATCCCCGCCGCGTCGGCCGCGAGCAGCCGGGCCCGGACCGCGGCGTCGAAGTCAGCGTCCTCGGGCGAGAGCAGATCTTCGGGGACCGGGCCCGTCGGATGCAGGTAGCGGAGGGCGCTCAGGCGGAGCGACGTCGGCTCCCCGGGCGAGCGCAGGATGTCGTTCACGACGTCCCGGTGTTCGCCGCTGCCGGCCCGCAGGAGGGCTACGAGGGCCGCCTTGCGGATGGCCGGGTCCTCCGATCGAATCGCCCGCGCGATCGGTCCCTCGAGATGGCGCGCCCGGAGGACGCCCAGGTAGTTCAGGGCCGCCGCGAAGAGCTGTCGGGAGGCGGGGTCGGTTCCGTCCCGCGTCCGCGAGAGCGCCGTCTGTGCCTGTGCCTCGGCGTCCCGGTACCCCTTGTGCAGGATCGAGGTCAGAATGACCGCGGCGAGGCCGTCCCCGGCTTCCGGCAGGTAACGGGCGAGAAGGGTGGCGCCGCCCTCCTGCTCGGCGAGGGTCTTCGCAGCCAGGATCGCTACCGTGGCGTCGTCGACCGTCAGGAACCCGTAGAGAAGCGCGTTCGGAACCGGGTGGCCCCTCTTCCGGAGGAGCGCGGCGGCGAGGACACGCCGGTCGTCGGGCTGGTTCTCGTCGTCGAAGACCGCCCACAGATGCCCCGCGACGTCCCCGAGTTCGGCCTCGGTGCAGGAGAGGAGCGCGGCCTCGGCGACGGCGGGCTGATCGTCCCGGACCAGGCCCCACGGAGAGGGCACGGTCCCGGGTTCCACGAGGCGCACGAGGGCGGCGGTTGCGGCGGAGCGCAGGACGGCGTCCCGGGGAGGATCGGAGTCGATCACCCGGCGGAGGGGCTCGATCCCGTCCGCGTGCCCGATCTCTCCGAGCAGCCAGGCCGCCAGGCAGGCCAGGGAGGGCGAAGGGCCGGCCGGATCGTCCTCCATCTCACGGGCCATCTCGCGGGCCAGCTTCAAGCGATCTCCGCCGGTTCGGGCCAGGAGTTGCCGCAGGGCCCCGGATTCGGCCGGATCGAGGAAGCCGCTGTCCGGACGGAGGATCGCGTGACCGCCGATACGGAACGGCGGCGTCCCCTGCCGGGATCCGGGCGGGAACCGGCTGGCCTGACCGGCGTGGATCGTCAGCCCGGACTGGTCCTCGACGCGGCCTTCGCGGGAGTGGGCCGTCACGTCGGAACGGGAAGATGCGGCGGCCCAGGCGTCGGGGAAAAACGATGCCTGCGACCGGAGGCCGAGTTCGCCGGAGGCCCAGCGGAGCGCGGTGCTCCGGGAGGTCTCTTCCACGACGAAATCGGCGATGCCCCGGACGGTGAACTCCCGACCGGCCGCGTTCACTGCGACGGGGCCGTCGGGACCGCTGTGGATCTCGACATAGCCCCGGGCGACGAGCACGCGGGGGCGGCCCTGCGACGAATCGAGGGCGATGAGGGCCGGGGACGGCAGCAGGACCGCCCCTCCGTCCGGCAGTTCGATCCGGGCCGGTTGCCCGGGGAGGACGAGGACGAGGTCTCCGTGACCCACCTCGCGCTCTTCCTCCGCGACGAAGGCGAAACGCTCGCCGTCGCCGGTGACGAGGGTGTGGGCGCCTCCCTGTGACAGGAGACGCCCGTTCCACCTCGAATCTCCAAGATAACGGACTCCGAAGGCCACCAGGATCAGGGCCGCGGCTGCAACGAGGGCCGCCCGTGGATGCAGGGGGAGGGCGGTTCGACGCAGGACCGGCTTCCGGTTCGCCCGGTCCCGGACCACGGCCCGGAACACGCGCTTGCGGAGCCCCGACCGATCCGGGGGCAGGTGTCCCCGCCCGGCGGCCGTGTCGAGCATCCGATCTCGGAACTCCCGACGCCGCGACTCGAAACTTCCGCGGCATCCGGTGCAGTGCGAGAGGTGGCGAAGAGTCGATTCACTCTTCCCTTCCTCCATCTCTCCGGTAAAGAATCGGAACAGATCGTCGGCGGTCGGATGTTCGACCTCCGGGCGATCCCATGGACGGTTGTCGTTCCCGTGCCTCATCTCACTCACCCCTTCCCGGTGGACGCCGGAACCGACGTCGGAAGCTCTCCTTCGCCTTGCGGAGGCGCTTCCAGAGCCCCGAGCCGGAGAGTCCTTCCCGGCGACGGAGCCTGTCGGGGGATTGGTCCTCGAGGTAGCGGTCGGAAAGGATCAACAAACAGCTGTTATTATTGAACGTTTTGGTAAATTTCAAAGTATCCGACATGCCGGGTTGAACTTAAAAATTCCAATTATTGATAGAATTGCTGC
>JBDLIY010000086.1:0-11497 GCA_039714635.1 Planctomycetota bacterium | reverse complement strand
GCAACTCGTTCTGACCGCAGCTGCACCCGGAATGCCGCCCCGTCTACAGACCGCGCATCCATTCCGGCCGGAGCGCGACGTCGCCGTCGAGCGCCGCGTCGAGGACCTCGAGGAGCCGATCCCGGTCCCGCGGGACGCGGCCGGCCAGCGGCAGGTAGTTGCTGGCGTGGTTCGTCCTGAAGATCGCGTTCGTCGGCGCGGCGTCCTCGACGAACCAGCGGACCTCCCGCAGGAGCCCCGGCACGTCCGGCAACTCGAACTTCCCGCGCTCCTCCTGTCGCGAGATCGGCGTCCCCGGGATGACGGTCAGTGTGAGCAGCGAGACGAACCGCGGGTCCATGGCCGAGCAGAGCTTCGCCGAGCCGCGTGCGTGCTCCTCGCTGCGCGCGACCCCGCCGGCGCCGAGGAGGAAGATCGTCGACATCCGCATCCCGGCCGCGCGGGCTTTCGCGGCGCCCTCCTCGTGGGCGGCGAAATCCGCGCCCTTGGCGATGCGCTTGAGCGTCGCGTCGTCTCCGGACTCCGGCCCGATGTAGAGCAGACTGAGCCCGAGTTCGCGCAGCCGGGCGAGTTCCCCGGGCGTCTTCTCGATGAGGTTCATCGCCGTGGCGTAGGTGCTGACCCGGCGCAGGTTCGGGAACGAGGCGTGGAGTTCCGTGAGGATGGCCTCCCAGGTCGGGAGATCCATGGCGAGCGGGTCGCCGTCGGCGACGAAGACCTTGTCGAGTCCGGGCCCGATGGACCGGGCGGCGTCGCGGATGTCTTTCGTGATCTCGTCGACCGGCCGGACGCGGTAGCTCTTGTCGGAGTACATCGCGCAGTAGGTGCAGTGGTTCCACGAGCACCCGAGGGTGGCCTGGAGGATGAACGAGTAGGCCTCGCTGGGCGGCCGGAAGATCTGTCCCTCGTATCGCATCGCGCCCGAATGCTAACGCAGTTCCGTGTTTCGCCCGAACCATGGCTGCCGGGGCGATCCGGGCGCTCCTCGAGCCGGCCCCCTTCCAGTCCGTGAACCATCCCGGGCGCGAGCGGCGTTATCATTCCGAAGTCACCGGAGACCGGCGAATGAGCGGCACCACCCCGGGAGTGAACGTCGAGGACCTGCTGGCCCACCGTCCGTGGGTCCGGTCCCTCGCGATGCGCCTGGTCAGGGATCGCAGCCGGGCCGACGACCTCGAGCAGGAGGTATGGCTCAGCGCGATCCGTCATCCCCCGCGCCACCGGCGCTCCCTCCGCGGCTGGCTCTCCCGGCTCGTCCGGAGCCGCGCCCACGACGCCCGGCGGAGCGAGGAGCGGCGGGCGCGGCACGAGACGGCCGCCGCGGAAGTCGGAGAGAAGGCCCCGCCGGGCGACTCCATCGGCCGGTTCGACGCCCACCGGCGGCTGGTGGCGGCCGTGGACCGCCTCGATGAGCCGTACCGGACCACCGTGGTGCTGCGGTTCTTCGAGGGACTCTCGGCGAGAGACGTGGCGGCGCGCATGGAGGTCCCCGTGGAGACGGCGCGGACACGCGTCCGGCGCGCCCTCGACCGGCTCCGCGAAGACCTGGATCACGAGCACGGAGGCGATCGGAAGGCCTGGATCGTCGCTCTGCTCCCCCTCACGCTCGACCCTCCGTCCGTGGCCGCCGGGGCTGGGACCGGGGCCGTGGGTGTCGGGACCGCGGTCAAGGTCACGGCGCTTTCCGGGGTCGCCGCGGTCGTCCTCTGGTCCGTCGTCGCGTCCCTGCCCCTCGGTTCCGCGGGCGGCGGCGGGCCCCGTCCGCCGGACGAGGTGGAGCTGGTCGCTCCGACCAACCGTGCGAGCGGGGTCGATGGGGCGGCCGTGGAAGAAGACTCCGGGGCGGAGGACGTGACTTCGCCCGTTGCGCCGGACCCCGGGCCGACCTTCCTTGCGAGGGTCGTTGACCTCGCCGACGGGAGCGCGGTGACGGATCTGCGGTTCCTCGTCGATCTCCGGGAGGGCGGGACCGTCGAGTCGCGCTCGGACGAAGTCGGGAACGTGGAGATCCCGCGGAGCGGGGTCCGCGCGATCCGACCGGTCGGTGAGGACTGGCACATCGTCACGTCTCCGCGGGAGATCGGGGAGACGGGCGAGGTTCGGGTCTACCGCACGATGGCCGTCACCGGTCGCGTCCGGGAGGCGGACGGCGAGCCGCCCCTCAACCCGTCCTCGGTCCGGCTCGAACTGGACCTCCTTATGCTCGGATCCACGGGAGATCCGCGAGCCGGTCCGCAGGTCCCGGGCGGCGGCATCCCGCACCGACGGGAGCTCCCCTCACCCGGCGTGGACGGGACCTTCCACGTCCGCGTACCCCGGATCCGCGGAGCCGCGATCCTGGTCGGGCGAGGCGGCTGGGGCTCGACGGGCGCTTTCATCCCCGTGGACGCCCCGGGAGGCGGGCCCGCCCGGATGGACTTCGTCCTCCGCCGGACGCCTGTCGTCACGGGGAGGCTCACGCGGGCCGACGGCACCCCGGCGCCCCACCGGCCGATCCGCGTCTACGTCACGCGGCGGCTGAGCCCGGAGGAGTTCCGCGAGCAGGTCGTGATCCGTCCCCCGATGTGCGCCCTGACGGTGCGGTCCGGCGCCGGGGACGCCGTGGTGACGTGCCAGACGCGCGTCACCACGGAGGCGGACGGTTCGTTTCGTCTCACGGTCGACGTCCCGGGCGAGGTGCTGCTCTTCGTCGAGCCGCCGCCGGGCCATCGGCCGCTCCTCGAGGATCTCGGTCCGGTATTGCGCGACCGGCGGGCCGTCCTCCTGGCCTTCGAGGACTTCGACGAGAGGGTGAAGGTCCGGTTCCGGTACGAGGGCCGGCCGCTCGCCGGGACCGCCCTGAGCCTCTCGATCCTGTCCGGGGGGGAGGCGCAGCCGACGTTCGGGGTCACCCTCGACGACGAGGGGCGGATGCCGGCCGGGCTGCTGGCGCCGGGCTGGCTGAGCCACGTCCACTGGACCGGGGGCGCGGACGGGGTGGAGAGCCGGCTCCTCGATTGGCGCGGGGTCGAGAAGGAAGTCGAACTGTCTGAATGTCTGCAGGGAACAGAGCTTTCGGAGGCCCGCCGACGCCGCGAGGCGCGGGGTGCCGACGGGAAGGGAGACTGACCGTGAGAATCATGCTCATCGGGATGGCGCTGGTATTCGTCGGGTTGTTTTCGGTCGAGGCGGCCGAGAAGTCCCGGCCCGAGGTGAAGGCGGGCTTCAAGCAGATCCAGAAGATCCTCAAGAAGGACGATCCGGACCTCGTCGACGTGGTGATCCCCGAAAAGCTCGTCCAGGACCGCCGGGACTGGAAGTCCGACGACGTGCGGGCCTGGCGCGAGGGCCTGACCCGCCTGCTCTCCGGAGCCCGGATCGTCGAAGCCCGCGAGAGCGGGGACGACGGCGTCATCCGGTTCAAGGGGCGTCGCCGGACGGAGATGGAGATCTACCTCCGGTACACGGGGCGTCGCTGGGTGGTCGGCTCCGCCGAGGCCTTCATGGTCTCCGGGGGCCTCCTCAAGAAGGCGCGCGGCAAGGGGGCCGCCCGGGCCACGCTCGAGATGCGCACGAGCAACGAGTCCATGGGGAAGAGTGCGTACTCCTTCGAGTACGTCACGGCCGAGATCGGGAAGTGCAAGAACCGGTTCGAAGTGTGGTTCTGTCGCTGCGGCCGGCTCCACGCGAACGGGGACAGCCGGATCGCCGAGGTCGGGAGCAAGAAGCTCGACAAGGTGAAGGGCCTTCCGGTCGGCTCGGAGTGGAAGAGCGAGGTCAAGCCGGAGAAGGGCGCGGCCTGGGTCGTCCGCTGCCGGGACTCCGTACGCGCCGACTTCTTCGTGAAGGTGCGGGTCG
The DNA here is from genome assembly GCA_039714635.1 of Planctomycetota bacterium. Taxonomy (GTDB): domain Bacteria; phylum Planctomycetota; class JAJSAM01; order JAJSAM01; family JAJSAM01; genus JBDLIY01. Next base: position 7,660 of record JBDLIY010000086.1, on the reverse strand, counting down.
TCGCGATGAAGAAGGGCGCCCTGGAGCTCGAGTGGGACCTCCTCGCCGCCGGCCGGGGATCGCCGATGACCATCCACGACCGCGTCCCCCTGGACCCGGCCGACCGGTCCGGCGCGAACGGCATCCCCGGGATCTGCGGCCTTCCGGGCCGGGCGGGCGGAGACGGCGCGGCGGGAGGCGCGGGAGGAGGGGGCGGCCGGAGCTCCACCGGGAAGTAGCGTTCGCGGGAAGAGCGGGGATGCGCATGACGTGATCGTGCGGCGGCGAGACCGACCGGCTGGCCGGGTCAGTGTCGCCTCTTCCGCCAGCGCGGATCCCGGCTGCCCTCAGAGGCAACTCGGCCGACCGATTCGGACCACGTCCGTCACCCCGGCCTTCTCCATGCGCTCCTCGAGTTCGCGCGGATGACCCTTCGCCCGGGCGAACCGGATCTCATCGGGATAGAGCGGGACGACGCTCAGGAAGTGGATCTTCTTCCCGCCGGGCAGCGCGAGTTCCTGGAACTCCTCCGGCAGGACGTCGCTCTCCCGGAAGATGACGCTGCTGAACCCGACGCCGTCGCCCAGCGTGGGCTGGTCCTCGAACTCCGAAGTGTGGCCGTACCAGATCCAGTTGCCCTCGGCATGGATGATGACGGCCAGGTCGAGCATCAGCTTCACCGGCCAGTACCACGGGCCCCCGTCCCACCGATCCTGGACCAGGTCGGGACCGAAGCGCCACTCCGCGGGAAAGCACATCGCGAGCTCCGCCCAGGCGAGGTCGAACTGGTCGTTGGTCGGAGGGCAGAGCGGCAGGTCGGAAAGGCCCGCCGTCACCAGGGTCCAGAATGGCCGTGACGGGCCCGGCGGGAAGAAGTGTATGTTCACGCGGCCGTCCCGCGGGCCGAACGCACGCATGAGGTCGTCGGTGAACACCAGCTTGCACTCGCCCGCGAATCGCGACACGTGATCCAGGACTTCCCCCTCGTGACGCGGCTCGGCCGCCAGCAGGGACATGTTCAACATGCCGGTGATGATCGAGGCGTCCATCGCCCGGCCCAGATGACAGAGATCGCAGTCGCAGTCGGGTCCGTGCTTCGTCTTTCGCATTCCGTCGCTCCCTTCGTCGTGTTCGTCCCGGAAGCAGGACGCACGAAGAGCGCGATCGGTCTCGGCGATTTCGGAAATTTCCCGGACTACCCCTCGAGCGACGCCAGCCGGAGGCCGGTCACGCGCTCGAAGCGGGTCCGGTTTCGCGTCAGCAGGGCCGCGGAAGCGTGGCGGCAGATGCCGGCGATCAGGTGGTCGGCGGGCCCGAATGCCCGTCCTTCTGCTCCCTGTTCGTTGATTCCCTGTTCGTTGATTCCAGACCCGGCAGCGGCGAGTTCGCGCGCGACGGCGCCGGCCTCCCGGGCCGCCGCCTCGTCGAGGGGCAGGACCGTGGCGACGGCGAGCAGCGACTCCACGCGGCTTCGCTCGTTCGCGCTCCGGGCTCCCGCGAGGAGCTCGAACGCGCTGATCGCCGTGGTGGCGAAGCGCCCGCTCCCGATGATCGTCGCGATCCGCGTCCGCGCCGGCTCCCGGCCGCGGAGTGCGTCGATCAGGACGTCGGTGTCGGCGACGATCATCGCTCCCTCAGTCCAACCGCGTCCGCCGCAGCCGCAGGGAGTTCGTCACCACGGAGACCGACGAGAACGCCATCGCGCCGGCGGCGATCACCGGCTTCAGGAGGAAGCCCGTGAGCGGGAAGAAGACGCCGGCCGCGATCGGGATGCCGAGCACGTTGTAGAGGAACGCCCAGACCAGGTTCTGGCGGATCGTCGCTTTCGTCTTGCGCGAAAGGCGAATCGCCTTCGCGACTCCGGAAAGGCCCACTGACATCAGGATGATCTCGCCCGCCTCGATCGCCACGTCCGTCCCCGTGCCGATCGCGATGCCCACGTCCGCCCGCGCCAGCGCCGGGGCGTCGTTGATGCCGTCGCCCACCATCGCGACGACCGCGCCGCCCTCCATCAACTCCGCGACGGCGGCGGACTTGTCCGCGGGAAGGACCTCCGCCCGGATCGCCCCGATGCCGACCTCGGCGGCCACCGCCTCCGCGTTCGCCCGCGCGTCACCGGTGAGCATCACGACTTCCAGGCCGAGCGATTCCAGGGCGGCCACCGCCTCCCGCGCGCCGGACTTCACCGTGTCCGCGACCGTCAACGCGCCCGCCGCCGTCCCGTCGAGCGCCACGACGATCGCGGCATCGCCCGTGAGCGCGGCCGTGTCCACACCCTCCTCCTCGAGCAGGCGCCGGCTGCCCGCGAGGACCTTCACACCGTCGACCACCGCCGAGACGCCGCGACCCGGCCGCGCGCGGAACTCCGTCGCCCCGCCGGCCTCGACCCCGCGCTCCTTTGCGCCCGCGACGATCGCCCGGCCGACCGGGTGCTCGCTGCCCCGCTCGGCGGCCGCCGCGAGGCGGAGCACCTCGTTCGCGTCGAACCCCTCCGCGACCTCGATCCCCGTCAGCGCCGGCTTCCCCTCCGTGATCGTCCCCGTCTTGTCGAGGACCACGGTGGTGACCGATCCCGCGCGCTCCAGCGCCGCCGCGTTCTTCACGAGGATGCCCATCTTCGCGCCGCGGCCGGTGCCGACCATCACCGCGGTCGGCGTCGCGAGGCCGAGAGAGCAGGGGCAGGCGATGATGAGGACCGAGACGAAGGCCGTCAGCGCGAACGTGAACGTCGAGCCGACGACGAACGCCCAGACGAGAAACGTCAGGATCGCCACGCCGATCACGGCCGGCACGAAGACGGCGGCCACGCGGTCGGCCAGGCGCTGGACCGGCGCCTTGCTGCCCTGAGCCTCGCGGACGAGGCGGACGATGCGGGCGAGGGCGGTGTCCGCGCCGACGCGCGTCGCGGTGAAGGTGAACGAGCCGTCCGTGGCGAGCGTTCCGCCCGTCACCTCGTCGCCGATCCCCTTCTCCACCGGCAACGGCTCGCCGGTGAGCATCGACTCGTCGACCGCGCTCCGCCCGTCGTGGATCTCGCCGTCCACCGGGACCTTCTCGCCCGGCCGGACGACGACGCGGTCCCCGACGAGGACTTCGTCGACGGGTACTTCCGTTTCGGCCCCGTCGCGCATCACCCGGGCCGTCGGCGGGGCCAGGTTCATCAATTCCTCGATCGCCTTCGTCGTCCCGCCCTTCGCCCGCGCTTCGAGGAACCGCCCGAGGAGGATCAGCGCGACGATCATCACCGCGGTGTCGAAGTAGACGGGCGCGGTCCCGTCGCCGGGGAAGAACGTGACGACCGTGCTGTAGAGCCAGGCGGTCCCGGTGCCGACGGCGATGAGCGTGTTCATGTCCGCCGTTCCACGGAGCGCCAGGCGGAACCCCGTGACGAAGAACTCGCGGCCCGCGAAGGCGAGGACGACCGTGGCCAGGACGAAGGGCACGAGCCGCGGCAGGTCGGCCATCGACGTCGCCATGACCGTTGCGGACAGGACCGCCGCGAGGAGGAAGCGGACCAGGTACGACCGCGCTTCGTCGTCCGTCCCGACGGCCGCCTCGCCGGTCCCCGCGGTGAAGTCGCCCGCCGCCTCGATCGCCTCGACCAGCCGTTCGGTCGTGACGGAAGCGGGCTCGTAGTCGACCACCGCCTCCTTCGCGGCGAGGTTGACGACGGCGGCCTTCACGCCGGAGACCTTCCCGAGGTCCTTCTCGATCCGCGCGACGCAGGAGGCGCAGTGCATGCCCGTCACGGAGAGCAGCGCCCGCGTCGTGCCCTTCGGAGCCGGCTTCGGGCCGGCCGGCGGGGAGGGAATCGTCCCGAGGGACTTCAGGTCCAGCTTCGACGGATCGAAAGCGGGCGGCGGCATCTTCTTCTTCTCGTTCTCGTTCATGGAATCCGGACCAGCCTATCCGAGGTTCGATTTCCCGCCGACACTTCTGGTCCTCTTCCGTGGCCGGAGCGACACTCCGCCGCATGAGGAACGACGACCGGCGGAAGAGGGTGGTCGTCTCGGGCGTCGCGCCCGAGGTCGACGGCGGGCGGTACGCGGTCAAGCGGATCGTCGGGGAGGACGTCGTCGTCACGGCGGACCTCATCGGCGACGGCCACGACCTCGTGACCGGCGACGTCCTCTGGCGAAAGGCCGGCCGGAGGAAGTGGAACCGCGTGCGGCTCGAAGCGCTCGGCAACGACGCGTACCGGGCGACTTTCCCCGTCCCCGGCATCGGGGCCTACGAGTTCACGGTCCAGGGCTGGATCGACGCCTTCGGCTCCTGGCGCCGCGATCTGGAGAAGCGCGTCGACGCGAACCAGGACGTCGCCGTGGACCTGCTCATCGGCGCCGCCCTCGTGCGGGAGGCCGCGGAGCGGGCGAAGGGCGTCGGGAAGCGGGGCCTCGAGAAGTACGCGGCCCAGCTCGAGGGTGAGGGCGACATCGAGGACCGTGTCGAGGCCGCGCTCTCGGACCACCTGAAAGCGACGATGGACGCATGGCCGGACCTCGAGCACGCCGTCACCCACGACGTCGTCCAGCCGGTCCGGGTCGACCGCCGCCGGGCCGGCTTCTCCGCCTGGTACGAGATGTTCCCGCGGTCCACGAGCACGAAGCCCGGGCGTCACGGGACCTTCCGGGACGCGGCGAAGCGGCTCGACTACATCGCCGATCTCGGCTTCGACGTCGTCTACCTGCCGCCGATCCACCCGATCGGCAAAACGCTCCGGAAGGGCCCGAACAACAACCCGGACGGCGAGTCCGGCGCGGTCGGCAGCCCGTGGGCGATCGGGGCGAAGGAGGGCGGCCACGACGCGATTCATCCGGAACTCGGGACGATGAAGGACTTCAAGACCTTCCTCGCGGCGGCGAAGAAGCTCGGGATGGAGGTGGCGCTCGACCTGGCTCTTCAGTGTGCGCCGGACCATCCGTGGGTAGGCGAACATCCGGATTGGTTCCGCCGCCGGCCGGACGGTTCTGTGCAGTACGCGGAAAACCCGCCAAAGAAGTACGAGGATATCGTTCCTCTCCACTTCGGCGGCTCGCGGCCGGACGCGATGTGGTCGGCGCTGTACCGGATCGTGAAGCACTGGATCGACGCCGGCGTGCGGATCTTCCGCGTCGACAATCCGCACACGAAGCCGTTCGTCTTCTGGGAGTGGCTCATCGCGAAGATCCGGAAGACCGACCCGGACGTGCTCTTCCTCGCCGAGGCGTTCACGCGGCCGAAGATCATGGCTCACCTGGGGAAGGTCGGCTTCACGCAGAGCTACACCTACTTCACCTGGCGCAACTCGGCGTGGGAGTTCGAGCAGTACCTGACCGAGCTGACGACGACCGCGTCGCGCGAGTTCTTCCGGCCGAACTTCTGGACGAACACGCCGGACATCCTCGCCGAGCACCTCGTGAAGGGCGGCCCGGCCGCGTTCGCGATGCGGACCGTGCTCGCGACGACGCTCTCGGGCAACTGGGGCATGTACGGGCCCGCCTTCGAGCTGATGGAGAACGTGCCGGTGCAGGAGGGGAGCGAGGAGTACCTCGACTCGGAGAAGTACGAGATCCGCCACTGGGACCTCGACGCCGAGCCGAACGTGAAGGACCTGATCCGGACGATGAACCGGATCCGGCACGAGCACCCGGCGCTTCAGCAGACGAACGACATCACCTTCCACGAAACGACGAACGGCGAGCTGCTCTGCTACAGCAAGCGCGCCGGGGACGACGTGGTTCTCGTCGTCGTGAACATGAGCTGGGCGTATCCGCACTCCGGCTTCCTGAACCTCGACCTCCACGCCCTCGGGCTGGCCGGCGGGGAGAAGTTCACGGTGCGGGACCTGCTGGACGGCGCGACCTACGAGTGGGAGGGGGAGCGGAACTACGTCGAGCTCGAGCCGAAGGACCAGCCCGCCCACGTCTTCGTCCTCGAACGGAGCTAAGGCGATGACCCTCGAGAAACTCCGGGCGCGCGCCCGCCGGCGCGGTGTCCTGACGAGCTGGACCGACGTCTTCGGGCGCGATCACGAGGTCGCCCCGAAGGCGCTCGAGGCGGTCCTCGACTCCCTCGCGGCGGGAGAGCCGGCCGGCGTGCCGATCACGCCGGTCGCCGTGGCGTGGGACGGCGCGTCGATCCGCGTCGCGTTCTCCGGCCCCGACGCGGGACGCCTGGACGCGGTGCTCACGCTGGAGGACGGGGACGATCGACCCGTGACGATCGCCGGGCCCGAGCTCGTCCTGCCGGGCGGGCTTCCCCCCGGCTACCACGAACTCGTCGTCACGACGGGCGACGCCGAACACCGGACGCTCGTGATCTCCGCGCCGCGACGCGCGTGGCGGGACGCGGACCGTCTGCGGCGCTTCACGCTCTTCCTTCCCCTCTACGCCCTGCGGTCGGAACGCAGTCCGGCCGCCGGAGACTTCACGGCCCTGGCGGACCTCGCCGAATGGGCCGGTGGATTCGGCGGCGCCCGGGTCGCCACGCTGCCGCTCACCTCCGCGTTCCTCGACGACCCGTACGAGCCGAGCCCCTACTCGCCGGTCAGCCGGCTCTTCCTGAACGAGTTCTACATCGACGCCGGGGAGGTGCCCGGCCTCGACGGCCCCGGCGACGGAGACCACGTCGACTTCCGCGCGGTGATGGCGGCGAAGCGGAAGGTCCTCGAGAAGCGGGCGACCGCGGAGCGCGGTCCCGAGGTCGACGCCTGGCTCGACGCGAACCCCCGGGCGCGCGACTACGCGGCGTTCCGGGCGGAGCGGGAGGGCGGCGGCGAGGCGGCGGCCCGCTACCACGAGTACGTGCAGTGGCTCGCGGACTCCCAGCTCGCGGAGGCGGCGGAGCGCGCGGAGAAGGCCCGCTCCGGCCTCGTCCTCGACCTGCCGATCGGCAGCAATCCCGGCGGCTACGACGTCGACCGGTACGGCCACCTCTTCTCGCCCGGCGTGGCGACGGGCGCTCCGCCGGACGAGCTCTTCACCGGCGGCCAGAACTGGGGCTTCCCGCCGCTCCACCCGGAGGCGATCCGCCACGATCGCTACCGCTACGTGATCGCGGTGCTCCGCCGCCTGATGGGGCCGGCCGCGTCGTTGAGGATCGATCACGTGATGGGGCTCCACCGGCTCTACTGGGTGCCGGACGGCTTCGCGGCGACGGAGGGAACCTACGTCCGGTACGCGGCGCACGAGATGTACGCGATCCTCACGCTCGAGAGCCACCGCAACCGGTGCGAACTGGTGGGGGAGAACCTCGGCACGGTCCCCGACGAGGTGCGCGACGCGATGCGCGAGCACGGGATCCAGGGGATGTACGTCGTGCCGTTCGAGATGCGCGACGACCCGGACCTGGCGCTGATGGCCGTGCCGGACGGCGAGCTGGCCGCGCTGAACACGCACGACATGCCGACGTTCGCCGCCTGGTGGAAGGACGGCGTTCCGCGGACCGTGCGGACGTATCTCTTTCGGCAGGGACTCCTCGATCCCGACGGCGGGCGGACCGAGGTCTTCCGCGCCTTGCTCGACTGGCTGGCGGCGTCGCCGGCGGGGGAGGTGATCGTCTCCCTCGAGGATCTCTGGGGCGAGACGCGGCCGCAGAACGTCCCCGGCACCACGATGGACGAGGCGCCGAACTTCCGGCGCTCGGCGCGCCTGGCCTTCGAGGAGTTCACGACGGACGGGGGGATCGCCGCGACGCTCGAGTC
>JBDLIY010000085.1:0-11512 GCA_039714635.1 Planctomycetota bacterium | reverse complement strand
TGCCGAATATCGGACACGCCGGGTACGATATGTGCGTCAGGAGGTGGAGATTGGTCCGAACCGTTGCTGCGTTGACCCTCGTTCTCGTCGTCTTCGTTCCGTTCGTCGCGGCCGACGGCGACGTGACCCGCCTGGCCGACTACGAGGCGGAAGACGGTCGGACGGCGTGCGAAGGGGGATTCACGGAGATCCGGAAGGACGGCGCCGCCGTCGGCAAGGCCCATCTCCGGTGGGAGATCCCCGGCGGAACGGATGCGGCGCGCGTCTGGACCCGCCTCGATGAGACCGACATCCGCCCCTTCGGAGTGCTCCGTTTCCGCTACCGGCTGAAGCGGCCGTTCGACGGACTCATCTGGGTGGGGCTCCGCTCGGAGAAGGGCGCGATCGAGGCGACGATCACGGAACCGTCGGACGGCTGGCGGACGCTGGAGATCTCCCTGGCCGGGATGTGGAAGCACGCCGACTTCGACCCGGCGAAGGTCCGGTGGATCGAGTTCCACACCTTCCGATCGGACCACGTGCAGTTCGACGTCGACGAGGTGGAGCTCGTCCGGACGGAAGGGGGCTGGCGCGGGGCCGGGGCCGGGAAGGAGGGGTTCCGGTACACCGTCGCCGACTACGAGGGCGGTCCGGGTTCGGAGATCGAGACCACCGAGTGGTGCCGGCAGGAGATCGTGGAGGAGGACGGAGGACACGTCCTCCGCCTGACTCCCCAGGGCCGGCACGCGTTCCTCTCCGCGCACATCGGAAACGTGCCCGAGGATCTCCGTCCGTTCCGGCTCGCCCGCCTTCGGGCGCGGGTCGTCTGGGGGTCGGGACGCGGGATCGAGTTCCGCATCCTGTCCAGCGGCGGCGCGCTCGAGGCGGACCTCCCGGAGCTCAGCGAGGAGTGGAGGACGATCGAAATCCCCCTGCCGGAGATGGAGATGGCCGAGACCTTCAACCCCCGAAGTGCCGCCGGCATCCACCTCGTGGCCTTCTCCAACGCGAAGCGCGTCGTGGAGGTCGATGACGTCGAGCTCGTCGTGTCGGGCACGGGCTGGCGCTACAGCGCGAAGGAACTCATCGAGAGGGGACTCCAGGACTTCGCTCCCGTGAAGCAGGTGGCGGACTTCGAATCGCCGGCCGCAGCTACTCGCGTGGAGTTCGACGACTGCGAAGTGGCCCGGGTCCCGGTGAAGAAAAAGCGCGGCAACGGCACCGGCTTCGCGCTGAAGTGGACGGTCCCCGAGGAAGTGGACAAGGCCTCGATCGTCCTGCGCCAGATCCCGCGGAACCTCTCCGACTACCGGATCCTCCGGTTTGTCGCGCGGGCCGACCGGAAGACGGACGCCGACGTGCAGGTCCGGCTGGAGTCCGTGGACTACCCGCTCGGGGGGATCATCCGCAGCTGGTCCGACGGCGGCTCTCTGGCCTTCGACATCGAGGGCTTCGACCGCAACTGGAAGACCATCGAGCTCCAGCTGCCGGAGGCCCACCGCCTGGGCTCGTTCAACGCGGCCAACGTGACGGGCCTGAGGATCTCCCGCTCCGGGGGCCTCACCGTCTACTTCGACCGGTTCGAGCTCGTGAAGGGCGGGGGTGGCTGCCTCCACACGGATCGTCAGGAGATCGCGCGTCGGTTCGGCGGGGAGGGGAAGCGGAAGGTCCACGAGATCACCACGAAGCACTTCCGGATCTTCACGGACGTCGAACGCCCGGACCGGAAGCTCGGGAAGAAGCTGGAGTCGATCCTGGACCGCGCGCGGAAGGAGCTCCGGCTCCCCGAACCCGTGGGGGCCGTCTGCGTCTGGATCCACGCGGAGCGAGACGCCTGGGCCGATCCTCTCCTGAGAAAGAGCTGGACCGTCCACCAGCTGGCGGCCATGGCCGGCTTCGCGCGGGCGGGGAGTCTCTGCACCTGGCATCAGGATTACGCCGCGGAGCCGTTCGTCCGTGAACTGACGCGCGCGATCGTCCAGCGCTCGGCGGGCAGCGGAGGCGGAGACTGGCTCCAGCAGGGCGCGGCCGCGTTCGTGGCCGCACGGTTCGCCGGCCGGAGCCCGGCCGACGACTACCGGGGGGCGGTGAAGAGGAGACAGCGTCGGCCGCTGGTCGATCTCCTGGTGCATCCCCGACTGCCGGCGGAGCAGCGGGCGATGGCGGCGGCGTTCGTCGAGTTCCTCTACCGGGGGCCTCGCGCGGAGCAGACCGTCCGCGGACTCTCGACCCTCGTCCTCCTGGACCCGCGTGCCCCGGCCTTTCTCGAGGCCCTGGAGGAGACCCTCGGCGCGCCGGTGGGGGACCTCGACGAGGAGTTCCGGGCCTGGCTCGACGCGGGGGAGGAGGAGTAGTCCGCCGGCGCCGGGCCGAGGAAGTAAGATGACCCGGAAACAGCCCCGTCCCCGGGGCGGAGGAGGCCCGGCCCCGATGGAATTCGTCTACGTCGTGAAGCGGTACGATCTCTTCGACCTCTCGTTCCCGCACGGCTTCCGCCGCCCGTGGGAGGTCCCGCTCGAAGACTACCTCCAGCGGATCCGCGAGCGCGGCTTCTTCGTCGAACGCCGCCACGCCGAGACCGACTCGCAGCTGAAGCAGGTGATCCCGTACTGCGTCCTGATGCGGGACGGCGAGGTCTTCCTGATGCGGCGCAAGCCGAAGGGCGGCGAGTCGCGCCTGTTCAACCTCTTCTCCATCGGCGTGGGCGGCCACATCAACCCGATCGACGGCGAGGCCGACCCGTTGCGCGCCGGCCTGGAGCGCGAGCTCGACGAGGAGGTGGAGGTCACCGGGGATTGGGACGCGGAGCCGCTCGGGGTGATCAACGACGAGAGCCAGGATGTCGGCTCCGTCCACTTCGGCCTCGTCTACGCGATCCGGCCGGAGGGGGAGGTCGCCGTCCGCGAGACGGATCAGCTGGAAGGACGCTGGGTGCCGGCAGAGGAGCTGGCCGCGATGGTCGCCGAGGACCGGGAGACGTTCGAATCGTGGTCGTCCCTGATCCTCGATCGCGTCGGGGACATTCTCTGACTCAAGCCGTCACCGCTCGAGGAGCGCCTGCTGGTCCGGGGTCAGCGGCGCCACGAAGCAGCGCACGTCGTCGATCGCGCCGCGGAAGCTCCCGGAGCCGTCCGAACGACCCCCGATCGCGAGGGGCGCGTCCGTCGCCGCGGCGCGGAAGCCGTTGAACCGCTTCTTCCCGGTCGCCCGTCCGTCCACGAAGAGCTTCGCGTACGCGCGGTGGGTCCGCGTGTTGAGGATCGTGACGGTGACGCGGTGCCACCGGCTCTCCTCGAGCGCCCCCGACACCGAGGCCCGGAGGACGCGGGGCTTCCCGCCGTCCGGCGAGACCGCCTCGAACACGGGGCGGCCCCTCGCTCCGATCCGGAGTTCCCAGGAGCCGGCGCGTCCGGCCAGCACGCGGCCGGGCCGCAGGCGGTTCGCGCGCACCCGCAGCGAGAGCGCGAAGTCGCCGTCCGCGAAGTCGAGGAGGGGGGCGTCCGAGAACACGACGAGGCCGCCGCCTTCCCCGAAACGGTGGCCGGTGTTCCCCGCCGGTTCCACCGCACCCTCGGTCCGCTCGACGGACAGCGGGATCGCGGCCGTCTCGACGCGCCACTCGTCGTAGGCGGCGCTCAACCGCACGACGAGCGCCGGATGAAGCTGCGATCGGTCGTCCCGCCCTCTCTCACGTCGCAGGTCGTCCTCGTGGAACAACCGCGGCCGTCCCCGCACGGCGAGGAGCTTGTACGGGCCGTCCATCACCGCCCAGGACTCGCCATCCCGGCGGGGATCGCGCTTCCGGTCGAAGAAGACCGGCCCGCGCGCGGAGCCTGCCGGACCGCCCTCCCACTCGGCGGAGCGGTCGACGCCGTCCAGGGAGAGCCCGGTGAGATCGACCCCGGCCCAGTTCGCGAGAGTGGGGAGCAGGTCGAAGCCGTAGGCGGGGGGCGTCGGGACGCCGCCGGCCGCGATCCGCCCGGGCCACCTCAGGAGAAACGGCGTGCGGATCCCGCCTTCCCCGAGCCCGCGCTTGCCGCCGGAAAACGGGGCGTTCGCGCCCGGGATCGAGGGGACGGCGCCGTTGTCGCCGATCACGATCACGATCGTGTTCGCCGCCTGGCCGTTCGACTCCAGGCGCTCGAGCAACCGGCCGATCTGCTCGTCGGCGTGGGCGACCATGGCCTGGTACCGCCCGGCCTTCGAGTCGGGAAACAGTTTCTCGATCCGGGCCGGCGGCTGCAGCGGCAGGTGGGCCGCGAAGTGCCAGAGGGAGAGGAGGAACGGCGCCTCCTGCTCCTTCATCCGGTCGAGGAACCCGAGCGCCTTCCCGGTGAGGATCTCCGTCAGGTGGCCCGGAACCTGCCGGATCTCACCGCTCTCGTCTTCGAGAAACGGGACGCGGTGGGACTTCCCGAGGTCCTTCCGGAACCAGACGACCTCCGCGTAGCCGTGGGCGGCCGGACGACACGCCCCGCGCCCCAGGTGCCACTTGCCGGCGTGCATCGTCCGGTAGCCGGCCGCGCGAAAGAGAGAGGGCAGCGTCGGGACGCTCGCCGGCAGCCCCCGCGCGGAGTCGTCGGTGACGACCTCCGCCAGGTTGAACCGGTGAGGGTAGCGGCCCGTCAGGAGCGCGGCGCGGGACGGCGTGCAACTGGGCGCGTTGACGTAGAAGCGCTCGAAGCGGATCCCCTGTGACGCCAGGGAGTCGAGATTCGGCGTCGAGGCGCGATCGCTTCCGTAGCAGCCGAACGACCCGTAGCCGACGTCGTCGAGGACGATCATCACCACGCTCGGCGGCGCGTCTCCGGCGCGGGCCGTCCCCGGAAGGAGAACCCCCGCCAGGGCGACGAGGATCAGGGCCGTGGAGAGCGGAACTCTCATCGCCTCAGACGACGAACGTCTTCTCCAGGGGGACGAGGTTGTCGTGGCCGTCCTTCGTGACCGCCACGTCGTCCTCGATCCGGATCCCGCCCACGCCCGGGTAGTAGAGACCGGGCTCGATCGTGATCACCATGCCGGGTTCGAGCGGCGCCGCCGACGCCGAGAAGAACGGAGGCTCGTGGACGTCGAGGCCGAGGCCGTGGCCGGTGCCGTGGAAGAACCCCTGCATCTTTCCGTTCACCGGGCCGGTCTCGAAGCCGCGGTCCCGGAAGACCTTCTGGATCGCCGCGTGGATGGTCTTCCCCGCGACGCCGGGCTTCGTCATCTCGCAGCCGAGCGCCTGGGCCTCGAGGACGGCGTCCCACATCTCGCGCTGGCGCTTCGACGGCCGCCCGCGGAAGACGGTCCGCGAGATGTCGGCGTGATACCCGCTCGCCTGAGACTCGGGGAAGACGTCGAGGATGACCGGGTAGCCCGATTTCAGCGGGCCGGATCCGACGTTGTGGGGGTCGACGCCGTCCTCGCCGCCGGCGACGATCGTGTTCTCGCCGCGCAGGCCGCGCTCCATCAGCGCCCGGTCGATCTCGAGCCGCACCCGCTCGGAGGTGAGGGGCTTCCCGTCCCGCCGGAGAAGGCCCCGGACCGGCTTGCTGCGGCGGATCAGGTCGATGCCCGCCTCGATCGCTTCGCCGGTCAGGATCGCCGCGGCCCGGATGGCCTCGATCTCCCCGGTCGACTTCGTGGTCCGTTCCGGCCAGAAGGGGGCCTCCGTCGGCCGCACCCGGATGCCGGCGCGGCGGAAGCGGTCGGCGGTGAAGACGGGGAAGTCGTGGGGGACCCGGGCGGTGCGAATGCGCTTCTCCGTGAGGACCGCGATCGCGATGTCGGTGACGGACGGATTGGCGTTCCCGGCCTTGACCAGGCGCTTCCGGAACTTCGTGAGGGGAAGTACGTGGTGGACGGTGGCCTGCTCGCGCATCCGCCCGATCTCGAGGTCGGAGGCGACGAGGTACTTCCGCCCGGAAACGCGGAAGAACAGGATCGGGTCCGGGACGCGGACCTTCGTCGCGTAGAAGAGATCCCTGCTCGTCGCGCTCGATGCGAGGATGACATCGGCGGTCCTGCCGTCCTTCTTCGTCATGGGGCTTCCTTCCGGTGGGCCGTCAACGCAATCCGTGGTACTCGAAGAACCGTTCCATCACCTCATAGAACTTGTCGTACTCGGTGACGTACGGATACCCGCGGGACTCGAGCATGACGGCGATGACGTTGTTCGGGAAGTGCTTCCGGATCCGCGCCGCGTCCCCGTACCCGGACATGCGGCTCTTGCCGCCGAAGTAGAAGAGCGACGGGATCTCGATCTTCGCGCGCTCCTTGAGCTTCATCTCCGGCACCGTGACGAAGCCCTGTGGATCCCGCGCCCGTTCCCAGAACAGGTGCCCGAGGAGGTCGCTCGGGGTGGGCAGGCGGCCGGTCAGCATCGTCAGGCCGACGCGGCGGTGGCAGGGCTCGTCGTGCTCGTCCGGGGTCTGGCCCATCAGCGTCAGCGCGGCCCATCGCTCGCCGGGCATGGGAGACCGTGCGAGGCGGCCCAGCGCCAGGGCGTAGGAGGCCTTGTCGAGGTAGCCGTTGAGGACGATCAGCCCGGCGGTCCGCTTCGTATGGCGGACGGCGTAGCGCGTGGCGATCCAGCCGGTCGCGCCTTCCGCGAAGAGGACGACGCGATTTCTGCCCAGCTCCTCCCGGAGCTTTTCGAGCGCCTTGACGAGCCGTTCCACGGGGTAGGTCGGCGCCTTCGGCCCGTAGCCCGAGGATCCGGTGAGATCCTGGATCCGCGGCAGGTTGACGTAGGTGACGCGTCCGAACCGCGTGAGCTCGTTCAGCCACGGCCGGTAGATGCGGTGGCTCCATCCGAGAGGCGCGAGGACGAAGATGTCGAGGTGGTCCTCTTCCCCGCCTTCCGGCCGTCGCCGGGTCGCCACTGTCACGGTCTCCAGCTTGATGCCGCCCAGGTCCCGGGCCTTCACCTCTTCGTCGACGCCCTTGAAGATCTCGTCCTTGTGTTTCTCCCACCACGCGATCCACTTCTCTCCGTCGCGCCCGAAGTCGCGGCCGGTGACCCGGCGGAGCGTGTCGGCGATGTGGACGGACACCCGCGCGTCCTTCTCCCGCCGCAGGGCCAGGATGAGCGCGAGCATCGACTCCTTCGAGATGATCTCTTCGAGCGCGATGGCGGCGGCGCGCCGGACCTCCCACGCCTCGTCGCTCATCCCGTCGGCGAGGGCTTCGGCGTCTCCCTTCACGGGCGTCAGCGCGAACGCGAGCGCGATGCCTTCCCGGATCATCCACTCCTCTCCGGTGAGGAGTTCCAGGCGCAGTTCGGCGCGGAGGGACTCGTCCGTTACCTGCGAGAGGGCTTCGGCGGCCCGGCCGCGGAGGAACCAGTGCTCGTGGGTGAGGACTTTGGTCAGTTCAGGGAGGCTTTCGGCGCGGTTGGGGTCGAGAAGCCGGATGGCGGCGGCCTTGCGTTCGAGCCCCGGCCGTTTCATGGCTTTCCGGTACCGGTCGAGGATCCGGTCGTAATCGGAATCGTCCTCGGCCCCGGCCGCCCCCCCAAACAACAGAAGCACGATCGCCATCAGCAGCGAGACGTGAACCTTCTTTCCAAACCGTGGGCCGCGGTGCGTCTGGATGTCGTCGGGGTCTCGCGGCACGTCGGGGTTGCGCCGGCGCGGCAGGACGAAGCGGTTTGGAGAGAAGGTTCGCGTCTCGGTATCGCCGGTATCGGGGAACGCCGCCGCTGCTTTTCCAAACCGTGGGCCGCGGTGCGTCTGGATGTCGTCGGGGTCTCGCGGCACGTCGGGGTTGCGCCGGCGCGGCAGGACGAAGCGGTTTGGAGAGAAGGTTCGCGTCTCGGTCGCCCCGCCATCCGTGAATCGACGTGGTGATTCTGCCGATTTGGGATGATCGTTCCTGTCTCGGTATAGTCGCATCACTCCTCGTTCATAACGTCAAATGCACACCGCGGAACAGAAACTCGAACATCTGAGAGAGATCCTCCGGGCGCTCGGCTCCGTGGCCGTGGCGTTTTCCGGCGGCGTCGACAGCACCTTTCTCGCCGCCGCGGCCCGTGACGTCCTCGGCGACCGGGCCGTCGCCGTGACCGGGAAGTCGGAGAGCCTCGACCCCTCCGAACTCGCGGCGTCCGTCGAACTCGCGGAGCGGATCGGCATCCGCCACGTGATCCTCGACACGAGGGAGCTTTCCCGGCCGGGTTACGTCGAGAATTCCCCCGAGCGCTGCTACCACTGCAAGAGCGAACTCTTCGACCGCGTGCGGGAGGCGTGCGAGCGGGAGGGGATCGAAGGCCTCCTCGACGGCACGAACGCCGACGATTCCGGCGATCACCGGCCCGGGGCGCGCGCCGCCCGCGAACGCGGCGTCCGGTCGCCCCTCGCCGAGGCGGGCTTCACGAAGGAGGAGATCCGCCGGCTCTCGAAGGAGGTCTACGACCTGCCGACGTGGGAGAAGCCCGAGCTGGCGTGCCTGTCGAGCCGGATCCCCTACGGAACGGAGGTGACTCCGGAACGCCTCCGCGCCATCTCCGCCACCGAGGCGTCCCTCCGCGCGATGGGCTTCTTCGATCTCCGCGTCCGCCACCACGGGGAGGTCGCGCGAATTGAGCTCGGCCCGGACGAAATCGACCGGGCGCTCGACCCGAAGGTGCGGGCGCGGATCGCCGCGGCGGCGAAGGCGGCGGGCTTCACCTGGGCCGCCCTCGACCTGGAGGGCTACCGCCGCGGCAGCCTGAACGCGAATCTCGACGAGGAGGACTGACCGATGGCGACCGTGCACCTGCGCGCCGGCCGGGACCGGCCCGTCCGCGGCGGCCATCCGTGGGTCCTCTCCGGCGCGGTCGCGTCCGTGGCGGGAGATCCGGCGACCGGGGATGTCGTCGAGGTGGCGGCGGCGGACGGAAGCGCGATCGGCCGGGGCTTCTTCGCCGGGAAGGCGCGCATCCGGGTCCGGATGCTGACCGCCGATCCGGAGGTCGTGATCGACGACGGCTTCTTCGCGCGTCGTGTCGAGCGCGCCGTCGAGACGCGCCGGCGCTTCGGCCTGCCGCGCGAGGACACCACCGTCTACCGGCTGATCCACTCAGAGGGCGATCGCCTGCCGGGACTCGTCGTGGACCGGTACGGGGAGTACCTCGTCGTGCAGGTCACCGTGCGGGGGATGGAGCGTCGCCGGGAGGAGGTGGCGGGGGCGCTCGCCGCGCTGCCCGGGATTCGCGGGGCGCTCCTGCGCACGGTCGGTCGGCGGTCCGGCGAGGAGGAAGTCGAGGCGTCCGACGGGCCGCTGTTCGGCGAGGCGCTGCCGGAGCGGATCCTCGTGCGCGAGAACGGCGTCCGCTTCCGGGTCGACGGGGCGGGCGGGCAGAAGACGGGCCATTTCGCGGACCACCGGGAGAACCGGGCGCTCGTCATGCGTCTCGCCCGTGGCGGCCGCGTGCTGGACGCCTTCACCGGCACGGGGGGCTTCGCGCTGGCCGCCGCGGTCGGCGGGGCGGAGGACGTGACCGGGATCGATTCCTCGCCTTCGTCGCTCGCCGCGGCGGAGGAGAACGTCCGGGCGAACCGGCTCGACGCGAAACGCGTCCGGTTCGTGCGGGAGGATGTCTTCCGTGCGCTCCGGCGTCTCGAGGGGGAGGGCGCGGCGTTCGACCTCGTGGTCCTCGATCCGCCGCGGATGGCCGCGAGCCGCCGCGAGGTGAAGGGCGCGCTGCGGGGCTACAAGGAGCTGAACCTCCGCGCGCTCCGGCTGGTTCGGGACGGGGGTGTCCTCGCCACCGCGAGTTGCACGGGGATGATCTCGGAGGCGGAGTTCACGCGCACGGTCCGTGACGCCGCGTTCGACGCGGGCCGGGACTTCACGATCCACCACCGGACCGGGCAGGGGCCGGACCATCCGTGGCCGCTGGCGGCGGGGGAGGGGCGCTACCTGAAGATGCTCACGGGGGTTGTGCGGAAGCACTGAGTGGTCCCGACGGCCGACCAGTGGATTCAGGCTGTCGAACGCGGCCGTGTCATGCCGGTGACCCCCTCCCCCGACTGCCTGAATCTACCGTTGGAAGATCGGCAGGATCTCGAGCGGCACGGAGAGGATCAGCAGCGAGCAGGACGTGAAGTAGGCCGGGCCGAAGTTCTCGCTGGAGTGGTAGCGCATCGTCTGCCAGGAGCCGGTCATGGTGCCCGAGGTCCGCTGGAGCTTGACCAGGTAGTTCCGCATGCCGGGCCACCACTCGTCCCAGTAGGGGCGGCCCCAGGACGTCGCCCCGACCTGCCAGAGCGACTGGGATGCGTAGAGGTTTCCGTAGAAGAACCAGTCCTCCCGGCCCGACGTCTGCCGGTAGAAGTAGCGCCGCATGTACTTCAGGCCACCTTCGATCATCTCGCGCCGGCCGTACTCTCCGAGGCCGAACAGCGTCGAGAGCGCCGCCGCCGTCAGCGCGTAGCTGTGCCGGTCCCGGTCGTCCAGGGAGTAGCAGAATCCGCCCGTCTCCGGGTCGTACGACCGCTCCATGTAGCTGACGGCCTTTTCGATGATCTCGGCGTTGACCTTGATGCCCGCGTCCCGGGCCGCGCGGAGCGCCTGGATCTGGCAGACGGTGACCGATCCCTCGTGCTGGTGGGGCGTCGGGGAGTAGTACCAGCCGCCGGAGTCGTCCTGGGCCTTCTCGATGCATCGGACGGCGAGCTGGAGTTTGTCCTTCATCTCCCGCCGGCGCTCCTTCGTCCCGTTGCCGTAGGCGAGGGCGAGGACCAGAGTCGCGTAGCCCTGTCCGTGCATGCGGGAGAACTCGTCGCCCTTGACGTGGATGTAGCCGGCGGGGACCTTCGAGGTCGCGTTCTTCTTCGTCGTGACGTGGCCGAGGAGGTTCTTGACGCCCTCCCGCACGTTCGACGAGTAGCGTCCCCTCGTCTCGGTGTTCCCGTTCGCCATGAGGGCGAGGAGCGCCAGGCTCGTGACGGCGACGTTCGCCTTCGGGTACGTGCCCCAGGAGTGGTCGAGGTTCTGGTTTTCCGCGAGCCAGGCCTGGCCGCGATGGAGCGCCTGGATCCACGCCTTCTTCTGCGCCGCTTCCTTCTTCTTCGAGAGCGCCTTCTTCTCGGGCCTCTCCGCCGTGCTCTTCCGCTTCGTCTCCCGCTCCCCCTCCCGGCCCGCGGCGGGCCCGGAGATCAGGCCTCCGAGGGCCACCAGGATCAGGATTGGGACGAGTCTGCGACGCATGGAAACCAGTCTAGCACAGGCGTTTCGGCCGGAGCGGACCGCGGGGCTCACTCTCCCCCCTGTCACTCCCCCCCCTGTCACTCCCCACTGTCAGTTTCGGCAAGTTCCTTCATGTACTTGCGGATGACTTCGCGCCACTTGGGGGGGATGGCGTCCCAGTTGCGGTTCTCGAACGCCTTGCGGACCTCCGGGGGCAGCGTGGCGAGCCACTCCTTTTCGAGGTCGGGGTCGACGGGATCGTCCTTCGGGGAGACGGGCTTCTTCGCGTCGGGGTTCGGCTCCTCCTCGGACTTCTCGCCCGACTCCGGGTCGCCCTCCTTCGAGTTCTTCGGGTCCTTCTCGCCGACCTCGTCCTCCG
>JBDLIY010000084.1:0-11547 GCA_039714635.1 Planctomycetota bacterium | reverse complement strand
CGAGTACGTCATCGTCCTCTTCCACTTCGACCGGACGGAGACGTGGTCGCCGTTCGTCTCTCCCCCGGACTCGGGGCACCGGTTCGGGCTCTTCGCGACCCGCTCTCCGAAGCGGCCCAACCCGATCGGCCTCTCCGTGGTCCGGGTCACGGACGTGGACGTGGAGAACGGCGTGATCACGCTGGACGGCGCTGACGCCTTCGACGGGACGCCGGTGCTGGACGTCAAGCCGTACCTGCCCTCCGTGGACCGCGTGGACAGCGCGAAGAACGCGGCGACGGAGAAGGAACTCGGCCACCACGACGAGGACACGATCCGCGATCCGGCGATGTATCGCTGAGCGGGGACGGGAAGTGCACGGCGCGGGAAACCGTGTCCGGGGCCGGACCTCGCAGTATGCTCCCGCCGCCGGTTTACACTGGCCTTCCCCGCTCCCGGAGGTCGGGTACGAGTGCTCCAGCTTCTGAGAAACGGTGACGTCCACGCGCCGGAACCCCTGGGGCGCCGGCATGTGCTCGTCGGCGGCGGTCGCGTGCTGTGGATCGGCGAGACGGAGCCCGGGACGCCGGCGGCCTGGCCCGTCGAGACCATCGACCTCGACGGCCGGCGTCTGATCCCCGGGCTCGTCGACGGCCACGTCCACATCACCGGCGGCGGCGGGGAGGGCGGTTTCGCGAGCATGGTCCCGCCCGTGCCGCTCAGCGCGTTCACGCGCGGCGGAACCACCACGGTCGTGGGCATCCTCGGCACCGACGACACAACGCGGAGCACCGCGAGCCTCGTGGCGGCCGCGCGCTCCCTCACCGCGCAGGGCATCTCGGCGTTCTGCCTGACCGGCGGCTATCACATCCCCCCCGTGACGCTCACGGGGAGCGTGCGCGGCGACATCGTCCACATCGACCGGATCGTCGGCGTGGGCGAGATCGCGGTCAGCGACCACCGCTCGAGCCAGCCGACGCTCGACGAGTTCCTGCGGGTGGCCGGCGACGCGTACGTCGGCGGGATGCTCGCCGGAAAGGCGGGCGTGACGCACATCCACCTCGGCGACGGCGATCGCGGCCTCTCCCTCGTCACGGAGGCGATCCGGAAGAGCGAGCTGCCGCCGCGCGTCTTCCACCCCACCCACGTGAACCGGCAAAAGGCGCTCACCGAGGAGGCGTTCGGGTTCGTCGCCGGCGGCTCCACGATCGACGTCACCGCGTTCCCCGTGGCGGATGGCGAGGACGCGTGGTCGGCCGCGGAGGCCGTGGAGCGTTACTTCGCGGCGGGCCTTCCCCCGGACCGGATCACCGTGAGCTCCGATGCCGGCGGCAGCGTCGGGCCATCCGACGTCGGCCGGCCCGGGGCGCTCGCCGAGACCCTGGCGGAGCTGATCGCCCGCGGCGCGCCGCTCGCACAGGTGCTGCCGGCCTTCACGGCGAACCCGGCGGACGTGTTCGGCCTTCGGGACAAGGGGCGGATCCGGACCGGCGCCGCCGCGGACCTCGTGGTCCTCGACGGGGACGGGCGGGTGCGGGACGTGATGGCGGACGGCCGCTGGCATGTCCGAAACGACTGTGTGAAGATCCACGGGACCTTCGAGGGGCGGAAAGGAAGCGAGTGAGCGACCGGCGCGGCTACATCGTTCCCATCGGCGGAGCGGAGGACAAGGAGGGCGACCGGCTCATCCTGAAGCGGTTCGTCTCGATCTGCGGCGGGCGGGACGCCCGCATCGCGGTGATTCCGACCGCCAGTCACGTCCCGGAGACGGGTCCCGACTACGAACGCCACTTCCGGCGGATCGGGGTCCGATCCGCGCCCATCCTCGACATCCGGCGGCGCGCGGACTGCGAGCGGCGGGAGTTCCTCGACGCCCTCGAGCGGGCGGACGGGGTCTTCATGACCGGCGGCCACCAGCTCCGCCTCTCCACGGGGTTCGGCGGCACGCCGATCGCCGAGACGCTCCTTCGACGGAACCGGGAGGGAGTCCACGTGGCCGGCACGTCGGCCGGGGCCTCCTACATGTCCACGCACATGATCGCGTACGGCGAAGACGGGCCGACGCCGAAGGAGGGGCAGGTCACCCTCGCGCCGGGCCTCGGGCTCACGCCGAAGGTCGTCGTCGACCAGCACTTCCGCCAGCGGGACCGCCTCGGCCGGCTGATCGCCGCGCTCTCGTACAACCCCGACCTCGTGGGCATCGGCCTGGACGAGGACACCGCCGCGTTCATCGACCCGGACGACCGGATCGAGATCGTCGGCGGAGGCGCCGCCACGATCGTGGATCCGGGCGGGGTGGAGTACACGTCGATGGACGCCGTCGACCGCGGGGAGCCGGTCTCGGTGATCGGCCTTCGGATTCACGTTCTCGTGAACGGAGGCGACTTTGACCTCGTCACCCGCGAGGCCAGCCCGGGGGTGACGACGACGACCAGGAGGTGAGTCCTTGGAGATTCTCGCGAAGTCCGTCTACCTCGGTCCCAGTCTCTACGCTCACTTCCCCGTCATCCGGTTCACGGTCGACCTCGGCGCCCTCGAGGAGTGGCCCACCGCGCGCCTCGGCCCGGAGTTCATCGACCGTCTGCTCGAGGCTCTCCCGGGCCTGAAGGAGCACGGCTGCTCCTACGGTGTGCCGGGCGGCTTCATCCGGCGGATGCGCGAGGACGAGGGCACCTGGCTCGGCCACGTCCTCGAACACTGCGCCCTGGAGATGCAATGCGTCGCCGGCGAGAACGTCACGTTCGGCAAGACGCGCGGAACGGGCAACCCCGGCGAGTACCACGTCGTCTACGAGTACGAGCAGGCCGACGTCGGCGTCGAGGCCGGCAAGCTGGCGCTGCTCCTGCTCCTCTCCCTCGTCCCGCCCGAGGTGCGGCCCGAGGGAGCCGTCCCCGACGACTTCGACTTCGACGAGGAGCGCGACAGCTTCATCCGCTTCACGCACCGCCGCGCCCTGGGCCCGAGCACCGCGGCCCTGGTCCGGGCCGCGAAGGAGCGGGACATCCCCTACCTGAGGCTGAACCGCTACAGCCTCGTGCAGTTCGGCCACGGGCGCTACCAGAAGCGGATCCAGGCCACCGTCACGAGCGAGACGCGCCACATCGCGGTCGAGATCGCCTGCGACAAGGAGGAGACGAACCGGATCTGCGCCGATCTGGGCCTCCCCGTGGCGGAGCAGCGGCTCGTCTACAGCGAGCGGCAGGCCGTGCGCGCGGCGGAGCGCATCGGCTACCCGGTCGTCGTGAAGCCCCTGGCCGCGAACCACGGACGCGGCGTCTCGATCCTGCTCCGCGACGAGGAGCAGGTGAGGACCGCCTGGCACCACGCGCGCGAACACGGCCGGACCGTGATCGTGGAGGCGTTCATCGAGGGGCTCGACCACCGCATGCTCGTCGTCGACGGCGAACTCGTCGCCGTCGCGCAGCGCCGGCCCGGGCACGTGATCGGGGACGGGACGCGCACGATCGAAGAGCTCGTCGAGATCATCAACCAGGACCCGCGGCGCGGCATCGGCCACGAGAAGGTCCTGACGCGGCTGGAGTTCGACCACCAGGCGGAGCGCCTCCTCGAGCTGCGGGGGCTGACGAAGGAGAGCGTCCCGGCGGAAGGCGAGATGGTCTTCCTCCGCTCCACCGGCAACCTCTCCACCGGCGGCACCGCGATCGACATGACGGACGCCGTCCACCCGGACAACCGCGAGATGGCGATCCGGGCGGCGAAGGCCATCGGTCTGGACGTGGCCGGCGTCGACTTCCTGACGAAGGACATCACGCGCTCGTTCAAGGAGACGCGCGGCGCGATCTGCGAGGTGAACGCGGCGCCCGGCTTCCGGATGCACGTCGCCCCCAGCGAGGGGGAACCGCGCGACGTCGCGGGCGAGGTGATGGACATGCTCTTCCCGCCGGGCGCGCCGACGCGGATCCCCATCGCGGCCGTCACCGGCACGAACGGGAAGACGACGACGGCGCGCATGGTCGCGCACATCTTCAAGATGGCCCGGAACCACGTCGGCCTCTGCACCACCGACGGCGTCTACATCGACGGGCACAAGACCGTCGACGGCGACATGACCGGGCCGATCTCGGCGCGCATGGTCCTGCGCGACCCCTCCGTGGACGTGGCGGTCCTCGAGACCGCGCGCGGCGGGCTCCTGAAGCGCGGCATGGGCTGCCGGAAGTGCAGCGTCGGCGCCGTCCTGAACGTCTCCGGGGACCACCTCGGGCTGCGCGGCGTGGACACCCTGGAGGACCTGGCCCGCGTGAAGCGCGTCGTCGTCGAGGTGGCGATGGACGTCGCGGTCCTGAACGCCGACGACGAGCTGTGCCTGAAGATGGCGGACCACACGGAGAGCGAGCGCGTCTGCTACGTCACCGCGAACCCCGCGCATCCGCTCGTGAAGGAGCACATCCGGACGGGCGGGTACGCGGTGGTGCTCGAGGTGGGGATCAACGGGCAGATGATCACGCTCTACGACCGCGGCGCGCACATGCCGCTCCTGTGGACGCACCAGATCCCGGCGACGCTGGACGGGCGGGCGATGCACAACGTGCAGAACGCGATGTTCGCGGCGGCGATGGCCTACGCGATGGACGCGAGCCTCGAGGACATCCGCCACGGCCTCCAGACGTTCGACACCTCGTACTTCCAGGTCCCGGGCCGGATGAACATCTACCACGACCACCCGTTCAAGGTGATCCTCGACTACGCGCACAACCCCGCCGCCGTGCAGGCGATGGTGGACCTCGTGGGCCGGCTCGACGAGAAGGGGCGGCGCATCGTCGTCCTCGCCGCCCCCGGCGACCGGCGGGACGAGGACATCGCCGAGATCGGACGGATCGCGGCCGGCCGGTTCGACCACTACATCTGCCGCCGGGACGACTCGCTGCGCGGCCGCGGCCCCGACGAGGTGCCGGGGTTGCTCCGCGACGCGCTGGTCGGGGCCGGCGTCGCCGAGGACGCGATCCGGATCGTCCCGAGCGAGGTCGAGTCGATCGACACCGCCCTGGAAATGGCGGAGAGGGACGACCTGCTCCTGATCCTCGGCGACGACGTCACCCGCGGCTGGGACCAGATCACGAGCTACCAGGCCGACGTGGGGAAGGCCGCCGCCGCGCCCGGTGAGGAGCGGGTCGCGCCGCCGCCGCTCCACCTCGACCCGGGGCTGCCCGGAGGGCTGGAACTGGGCGAGGCCGAGATCATTCGCGACGAGCGGGGCGTGCGGCTCGCGCGGGAACGGGAAACCGAGGACTGACGAGTGAACCCGGTCGAAGTCGTCGATTCCCGCCGCCTGACGGGACCCAGTCTGCTCGCCGAGCGGCCCGCCGCCGTCGTCGACGTGGCCTGCTCAGACGACCTCTCCGGAAGCATCGAGGCGACCTGGCGCGAGGAAGCGTCACGGATGCTCGCGGCGGTGGGCTGGCCGGACGAGGTGCTCGCCTCGCGCGCGTTTCCCGGCGGGCTCAGCCTGGCGTTCACCGCGCCGATCGACGCGCTCTTCGCGGCGACCGAGGTGAACGACTGGGCAATCGACGCGGCCGTCGCGCGAGTCGCCGGCGAACCCGCGCCGGACTTCGAACCGGCGGCGGAGCGCCTGCGCGGCCTGATCGGGGAGGAGGAGAACCCCGCGCTGCTCCGCCTGCGGGACGCCGCCGCGGCGAGGGGCGTCCGGTTCCTCTCCGACGAGGACCACGCCTCGGTCGGGCTCGGTTCCGGCGCCCGGGTCTTTTTCGTGGGCGACCTGCCCGCCCCGGACGCGATCGAGTGGGACGCGATCCACGACGTGCCCGTCGCCCTCGTGACGGGGACGAACGGCAAGTCGACCACCGTCCGCCTGCTGGCGTCGATCGTCTCGGCGTCGGGCCGGGTCCCCGGCTTCTCGTCCACCGACGGCGTGGTCGTGGGCGGCGCGGCCGTCCGCGAGGGTGACTACTCCGGCCCGGAGGGCGCCCGCCACGTCCTCCGGAACGAAAAAACGGAGATCGCGATCCTCGAGACGGCCCGCGGGGGACTGCTGCGGCGCGGCCTCGCCGTCGACCGCGCCGACGTCGTCGTGGTAACGAACATCGCGGAGGATCACCTCGGCGACTTCGGTCTCGGCGACCTGGCCACCCTGGCGCGGATCAAGCTCGTCACCACCCGGGCCGTCGAGTCTCCCGCGCACCTCGTCTTCAATGCCGAGGACCCGATCCTCGTCCGCCACGCCGCCGAATTGCCGGGCCCGCCCGCCTGGTTCGCGCTCGACGCGGAGAACGCCTCCGTCCGCGCGGCCCGGGAGGCGGGCTCCGCCGCCGCGTGGTTCGACGGCCGAGCACTGTGGCTGGCGGAGGGTGGAACGGAGACGGAGGTCGTCGCGGTGGAGGACGTCCCGATCGCCCTCGGCGGCGCGGCCCGCCACAACGTCGCGAACGCGCTCGCGGCCCTCCTCGCGGCGGCGCGCCTCGGGCGGTCGCCGGAGGAGATGGCGGCGGGCCTCGGCGGTTTCGCCGGCAGCCCCGAGGAGAACCCGGGCCGGGCGAACGTGTTCGACCTCGGCGGCGTGAAGGCCGTCGTGGACTACGCGCACAACCCGCACGGCTACCGGGCGCTCTTCGCCACGGCCGCCGCGATCCCGGCGAAGCGACGCCTCGTGGTCCTCGGCCAGGCGGGCGACCGCCCCGACGACGCGATCCGGGAGCTCGCGCGGGTCGCGTGGAGCGCCGGTCTCGACCGCGTGGTGGTGAAGGAGATGGGGACTCTCCTCCGGGGCCGCGAACGCGGCGAGGTCCCCGCGCTGATCGAGGCGGAGCTCGAGGCCCTGGACCTTCCGGCCGGGGCCGTCTCCCGCGCGGAGGACGAGGTCGACGCGGTCCGCCAGGCCCTCGCCTGGGCGACGGAGGGCGACCTGCTCTTCCTCCTGACCCACGAGGACCGCCCCGGGGTCCTCGCCCTGCTTTCACGCCTGCACCGCGACGGCTGGCGCCCCGGCGACCCGATCGACGATCCATAGTCCCGCAACGCCGTACGGCCCGACCCAGACCGTGAAGTGGCCCTGCACCTCGTCTGCCGCGCGTGGTGGATCATCTCTCCACCATATGGATCGTTCGTGGGAGCCGGCTTCCGTCCGGCCGGAGGCGCCCCGGGCGCGACTTTCATCTGCGGGTCGGGGAGCCGGTCCGCCTGCGATGGCGCGGTCCCGGGTGATGCGGCGACGGTGGCGTCCGGTGGGGCCGGAGGGACCTCGGGCGGCGTAGTGATCCCGTCACAAAGAGCGATCCCGACGAGCACGCCGAGGCCGAACACGACCGGTATCCAGAGCTTCCGCATCCCGGCACCTCCGGACCCTGTCTACATCCCCGGGACCGGGCGACAGCTCGGGAGAGTCCGGACGCTTTCGATGGCGGTCAGTCTTCCGAGGCGTCGACCTCCCCGGCGGCAGGATCAGAAGGTAAGTCGCCGGCCCGGGGAAGACGGTGGCCGTGGCGCAGCCCAATGATCCAGACCTTCCGCTGCTCGTCGTCGAGGGTGAAGAGCAGCAGGTGGCTGCCGACGACGAGACGCCGCACCTCGAACTTGACGTATCCGTCTTCTTCCGCCCTCGCCGCCCGCCGGGGCCACTGTTCGAGAGACATCACTGCGTCCAGGATACGCTCGAGCCAACGCCGGGCGTTCTCGGGCGCCCGGGCCTCTTCCGCAATGTACATCGCCTGGGCACGGATCGCGGCCAGGGCCGCGTCGGTCACCTCGACCGCGTATCGGGTCATGGGTCGAGCTTCAGCCCGAGGTCGTCAGCCAGTTCCTTCAGCGCCGGCTTCGCCGGCTGCGTACGACCCTCACGGACGTCCGCGACGCTTCGGTCGATCAGGGCCAGGCTCTCCACGAGTTCCGCCCGGTCGGCAAGGGCATCGTAGGCCTCGGGGCTCAGGACGACGGCATCTGTCCTGCCGTTGGTGGTGACGTATAGCGGTCGGCCGGTCTCGCGGACCATCAGGATGTGCTCCCGGAGGCGCCTCCGATGCTCCGTGAAACTGGTGATGTCGGTGCTTCTGGCCATGTTCCCTCGATCGGCCTCTCTGTACAGGATTACGTACACTATCTTGCGGATGCCACCAGAGTCAAGGGTGGTCGTCGACCACCGGGAGGCGACCGGTAGGCACCGATTCCCCTCCAGGGCAGACTGGGTGACGGAGGTGAATCAGGGTGCCCCGCCGCTCTCTCCCGGTGCTCGTACTCTTCCTCGTGCTCTGCGCGGCCGTGTGGCTGGTTCCGCGCGAGGCACGCGAATCCCCGCGACGACCCGGGGCGTCGTCCGACGAGCCGAAGCCCACACCCGCGGCCCCGCCGACGGTGGAGACGGCCCCGGACGTCGAGCCTCCCGCCGAGCCCTGCACCACGGGATCCCTGACCGGAACCGTCCGCTCGCAGGAAGGCCAGTCGATTCAAGGCGCCCGCGTCACCGCGTCCTGGACGGAAACGGCCACGGTCGTCGACGGACGGTACCGCCTCGAGCGGCTGCGGCCCGGCACGAAGTCCCCGCCGCGGAAGAACACCCCGTCCGAGACGAGGCTGTGGACGTGGGGATTCCATTGGTGGCCTGCGAAGGTGGCGCCCCGACCGGGCTCGAGGATCGTGGTCCCCACGTTGCAGCTGACGGTGTCCACGAGCACTGGTTTCCCCTCTGCCCCCCGCGTGGAGGCGTTGCACCTTGACCATGCACTCCGCCGGCGTCGCGAAGGCCCGGACGCACCGATTCAACCGAAACACGGACCTGTTCTCATTCGCGGTAAGTTCCGCTAGAATACGCGTGGGGACTCACGTCCGGTGCGTGAGAGAGACATGTGCTTCACATCGATTTGGAAGGAGAGAGAAATGCATGGACGCAGACTTCCCTGGCAGGCGATCACCCTCGGCGTGCTCGTGGCCGGGCTGCTGGCGATCGTGATGGTGGCGGGAGAGGAGCCGGCCCAGGCCGGCATCTCCGAAGGCACGCTGGGCGAGATCACGATGTTCGGCGGGAACTTCGCCCCGCGAGGCTGGGCGTTCTGCAGCGGCCAGTTGATGCCCATCAGTCAGAATACGTCCCTGTTCTCGATTCTCGGGACGACCTACGGAGGAGACGGCCGGACCACCTTCGCACTGCCGGACATGCGCGGGCGCGTCCCGCTGCACCCCGGCGCGGGTCCGGGACTCTCGACGTACAGCCTCGGGCAGAAGGGCGGGACGGAGACCGAGACGTTGACCGTCGCCCAGATGCCCGCTCACACCCACGGCGCCACGACCGGCTTGACGGCTTCGGCCACGCTCCGGGCGAGCGGGACGGTGGGCGACACCGTGAAGAGCCCGGCCGGAAACGTCCCCGGGTTCGGCAGTCAGAAGATCTACTCGGGGGGGACGGCGGACACCGCGATGGACTCGTCGTGCATCGCGCTCACCATCGGCGGATCCGTCAGCATCGGAAGTACGGGAGGGGGGCAAGCTCACAACAACATGCAGCCCTACCTCGGCGTCAACTTCATCATCGCCGTGACCGGCGTTTTCCCCAGCCGCAACTGACCGATCCGACCGTCGGGGGGCGGCCGCGCGCCGTCCCCCGCCGATCGTTCCCATGCGTCCCTTCCTCCGGACCATCGCCGCCGTGCTGGCCTGCTTCCTGCTCCCCGCAGGAGGCTGCGGCGGCTCCCTACCGGAAGCAGACGACTCGCCGGAGGGAGTCGGCCGGGCTGAGGCGGAGCTCGTCACGCTCCTCAGCGGCATCGTGGGGACCTGGTCGACGGGCTCGATCCCGATGGAGTTCGTGGAACTGAAGACCGCCGTGCGGAGGACGGTGGACCACCTCGAGAGGAGCCGCGCGGGGATCCACGAAGGATCGACGCGGGAAGACCTGGAGCGGCGGGCCCGCTTGGCCGTTCTCGCGCATCCGGTGCGGTTCGACCCGGCCGGCGGCGGCCTGTTCCTCGTCACGAGCGGCACCCGTCGCCTCGCCGAGATCCCGTCGATCGGAACTGCCGCGACCCGGCAGGTCTACCTGGACGTCCTGCTCACGCACAGCCTGGCGCAGGCCGAGCTCAACCGGACGCGGAACCTGATCGCGTACAGGGCGGGTGCGCGAACGGAAGAGGAGTGGATCTGCAGAGGCGCCGCCCTCGCCGGCCACGCGCAGTATCTGGTGCGTAGGGTCGCGGAGGCGCGCGGAGCGTGGGCCGGCCAGGAGCTTCAACGAACCGTGATGCTCCATCTCGCCGGGACGGGCGCCGGCCCGGAGGAGCAACGGGCGACGCGCGACCTCGCAGGCCACATGAGATACGAGCTGGTGCAGGGCGAGCGTTTCTTCGAAGACCTCGCGATGCAGGTCGGTTACGCGGAGGCGAGGGAGAGGATCCTGCGGTTCCCCCCGGCCAGCCACGCCGAGTTGAAGGACGTCGACGCCTACCTCGAGCGGTCCGCCGGCACCCGGGTGTTGGAGCTCGCCGCCGGACGTCTCGTTCGGGTCCTTCGGGAGCGGGGACACACCTGCGAGTCCAGGTTCCTCGACCGGCGCGAACTCCTGGCGGCGACCCGCCCCGCGGACCCGGGGACCGTCGAACCGGCCCTGCGCGGCGTCTGCGACGCGGTACTCGTCGTTGCCACACCGACGGCGGCGAAATACCGGATCTTCCTGCTGGCGACGCGGTGTCGGGACGCGCGGTCGGCTCGCCTCTGGCTGGCCGCCGGGCGTCGGGTGATGCTGGCGAAGGACCGGGCCATGGGGGGGGCTCCCGGGAAGAGTCGACTGATCTCGGCCACCTACGAGGAGCTTCCGTCGATGACCCGGCCCGGATTCCGGGCGATCCGAGTGGTCCGCAAGGCCTCGGGTCTGGGAGAGGAGACGCTCCGCACGGTCGTGCTCGCCGGGGACCGCTACGTCCTGGAGGCGACGCTCGGCCCGACGGGCGACGGGGGTCCCTCGATCGAGGAGATCGCCGCGAAGTCACTCGATCTCCTGGTCCGGGACGAGGTCGGCGAAGTGAGGTGATTCGGCCCACCGAACTCGGGAAGGAGCGACCGGGTCGGCGGACAGGTCCACGTTCATCACCAATCGCCGTCATCACGAGGGCGGCTTCCAGGCCTCCCTCGTGTTCGATTCCGGGCCGCACACCGACGACGGAAGCGCCCGCGATCCGACCTGTCGGTGGACACACCGCGGCCCGGTTCCCGGCGGGTTCGCGCTTTGACTCCCGGGCGGGCGCGTGCGAGAGTCCACATCTGGACCGATACGCTCATGACCCCATCCCCCCGCAACTGCATCGTCGGCGGCGGTCCGGGTGGCGGGGGGTTTCTCCCCCGGGTGAAGAGTGCCTCGGTGACATCGTTCCTCCTTTCCGCGGCGCAAGGCCGCGGCCTTGGAGGAGCGAATTACTCCGGTCATTTCTCACGAATTTGCGGCAAGAACTTCGGCGAGGTCTCCTCGTGGACAAGCGCGAACTCCGCGAAGTGCTCCTCGTGGAGGCGGTAGAACGTACTCCGCTCCGGCCTTCGGGGCCGGTAGAGCGCGGGGGACTCCCGCACGAGGGACAACGGCCGGCGAGGGAGCACCGCGAAGAGCGCCATGGCAGG